>JAMJQR010000024.1 GCA_023554335.1 Candidatus Benthicola marisminoris | reverse complement strand
CGATCTAGGAGCTGGCCCATCTTCGGCGCGCGTTTGTGCTGCTCCAACGTGACCATCCCGGCCTAGTGGTGCCCCAGGTGCCGAAACTGTCTCTGACTGGCGACCATTCCAACGTGCGCGATGGATTCGTGACGGATGGCGAATTGCGCCAGCTGCTTCCGCTCTTACCGCGCTGGCTGCGGCCGCTGGTCGAGTTTGCCTACCTGACGGGTTGGCGCCGGGGCGAGGTAGTGAACCTGACTTGGGAACAGGTAGACCTAGCGGCGGGTGTGATCCGGCTTCGGCACGGCACGACCAAGAATGACCGGGCCCGCGAGATCAGCTACCAGGCGCACCCGAGATTGCGCGCGATTGTCGAGGGCCGGCGATCGCGTATGCAGCAGCTTGAGATCGTAACACCGTGGGTATTCTTCCGGCCGGACGGTAGGGCGCCTGGCGAGTTTAGGCGCGCGTGGAAAAGGGCCTGTATCGCGGCGGGGCATTGGACCGTGAAAACGGACAACGAAGGCCGGCCGCAATACACGCGGAACGGTGAACCACAGAAGGTCCATACGATCCGGTTCCATGACCTACGCCGATCGGCCGTCCGAAACATGGTGCGCGCTGGTCTGCCCCAGCAGGTAGCGATGCAGATCACCGGGCACACTACTCCGGCCGTGTTCAATCGGTACGCGATCGTTGACAGTGTGGCCCAGGACGAGGCCATGACGAGGTATGCCGCGCTGGATCAGGAGCCGGCCATCATCGCGCCGATAACCGCGGCGGGTAATTCCTGATGCGTTCTGCTACGTTATGCTACGTTACAAGCGGCGTAAGTCTATGGGCCCGGCTGGACTCGAACCAGCGACCTTGGGATTATGAGTCCCCTGCTCTAACCAACTGAGCTACGGGCCCGTCCTGCTGCAGCGGGCTCATTCTATTCGGTTTCCGGGTAGCGCGCGACCCGCCGATCCTTGCTTCAGCGGCACGCCGCGCGGATCTTTCGGCTTCGACGTTTTGCCTTCAGTTCTGAGCGGGGTCTGTACCTACAATGCGCATTCTCATCGTAGGCGCCGGCGAGGTCGGCTACCACGTGGCCGAGCGGCTCGCCAAGGAGCTGCACGACGTGGTCGTGATCGACGTGGATCGCGACCGCCTCGATTACGTCGAGAGCCACCTGGACGTCGGCGTGGTCGAGGGAAGCGGCGTCAACATGACCGTGCTCGAGGCCGCAGGAATAGGCCAGGCGGGCATGCTGCTGGCAGTCACGAGCGTGGATGAGGTCAACCTGGTCTGCTGCATGTCCGTGCCTCCACGTCACGGCCTGACCAAGGTGGCCCGCGTCTCCAACCCGGACTTCTATCGGGGCGGCGAGGCCCTGCGGCCCTCCCGCTTCGGTGTGGATCTCCTGATCAATCCCGAGAGGGAGCTCGCGCTGGAGACGTTCGCACTCCTCGAATCCACGGCCGCCACCGACCTCACGCTGTTCGCCGGCGGTGCCGTCCAGCTCATCGGCCTCACGGTTCTCGAGGGAGCGCCGGCCGACGGCCGGACGCTGGGAGAGATCGGGCGCAAGGTGGGACGCCGGGACCTGCTTGCCGTCGCGGTCGAGCGGGACGGCGAGACCATGATCCCCGACGGTAGCACGGTGATCCAGGCGTACGACCACGTGTACGCGATCGCCGCGGAGGACGAGATCACGCGCGCCATGGGGCTGTGCGGCTACGAGCCCAGCAAGCTGACTCGCGTGATGATCGCGGGCCACAGCCGTGAAGCGTTCTACCTCGCCAAGCTGCTGGAGCAGCACGGAATCGAGGGGACCGTGCTGGTGGCGGACCCGGAGATGGCGCATGAGTTCGCGGTTCGGCTGGAGCAGACTCTGATCCTTCGGGGCGACGCCACGGACGTCGAGCTCCTCGAGTTCGAGGGGGCCGGGGAAACGGACGCCTTCGCGGCCTTCACGGACGAAGACGAGATGAACATCATTTCGTCGCTCGTGGCCCGCGACCTGGGCGTCAATCAGATCGTCACTCTGCTCAATCGCACCGATTACCTGCCCCTGGCGCGCCGCATCGGCCTCGAGACGGCCGTGAGCCCGCGGATCGCGGCGGCCAACGCGATCCTGCAGCACGTCCGCCGCGGGTCGATCCAGAACGTCACCGTCTTCAAGGACTCGGACGCGGAGGTCATCGACTTCATCGTGTCGGCAGACAACCCGCTGATCGGGAAGCGGCTCGAGGACATCGAGCTCCCGGAACACGCAATCCTGGCCACCATCGTTCGGAACGAAAGGATGATGATCCCGCGCGGCAGCGACTCCCTGCAGGCGGGAGACGAGGCCATCGTCTTCGCCCTGGCCGACGCCGTATCCGAAGTGACCGAGCTGTTCCCGTCCTGATCATGCCCGTTCGCGAGGCCGTCCGGTGAGATACAGCGAGGTCCTGCACGTGCTGGGCGGCCTGCTCATGGCCGTCGCGGTCGCCATGATTCCGGCGGCCCTCATCGGCGTCGCCGAAGGCATGTGGGCGGCGTGGCTGGTCTCACTGCTCATCCCCGGCCTTCTCGGATTCGCCTTCTACGTGCTCACGCCTGGGAAGGTAGACCTGTCGCCCCGTGAGGCCCTGGCCATCGTCGGTCTGGGCTGGCTGGGAATCGTGCTCACCGGCGCCGTCCCCTTCCTGCTCACGGGCACCACGAGCTCGCCCTCCTGGGCCCTGTTCGAGTCCGTGTCGGGATTCACCACCACGGGAGCTACCGTGTTCGCGGTGATCGAGGACCTTCCCGACAGCATCCTCCTGTGGCGCAGCCTCTCCCACTGGATCGGCGGGATGGGAATCATCGTGCTCGGCGTGGCCATCCTTCCCCTGATCGGGGTGGGCGGCGCGCAGCTGTTCTCGGCCGAGGCGCCCGGCATGACCACCGATAAGGTGCAGCCGCGGATCGCCACGACGGCCCGCCTCTTGTGGGGCGTCTATGTAACTATGACGTTGATACTTGGCGGCGCTTATCTCGTGTTAGGCATGAGTCCGTTCGACGCCGTGAACCACGCGATGAGCGCCCTCGCCACGGGCGGCTTCTCCACACGCACCGCGTCGATGGGGTACTACTCTCCAGCCATCCAGTGGGTGACGATCCTGGCCATGTTCCTGGCCGGGGTGAACTTCACCCTGCACTACCGCACGTTCACCGGGCATCCCCGCGAGATGTTCCGGAACGCGGAGTGGCAGTGGTACCTGGCGTCGGTGCTGATCATCTCCACGATCTGCTTCGGTGCGCTAGCCGTGGCCGAGGGTGGTTTCTCGTTCGAATTGGTGCGGCGGGCGTCGTTCTCCGTGGTCTCGGTTCACAGCACTACGGGATTCGGCACGTCGGACTTCGCGGCCTGGCCGCTGGTCGCCCAGGTGCTGCTCCTCGGCCTGATGTTCATGGGCGGCATGGGAGGCTCGACCGGCGGCGGATTCAAGGTCATTCGGGGCGCGGTGGTGACTCAGCACGTGCTCGACGAGATCCGGAAGGTGCTGCACCCGCGTGCCGTGATCATCACGAGAGTGGGGGGCAAGCCGATTCGGGAAGACCTGGTGCTGAAGGTGCTGGCATTTCTGGCCATGTACATGGCGACGCACGCGGTCGGGACGTTCATCCTGGCGGCCCTCGGACACGACCTGGTCACCGCCCTCAGTGCCTCACTGGCGGCCCTTTCGAGCATCGGTCCCGGACTCGGAGAGGTGGGGCCCGCTGCGAACTACGGGCACATGGGAGCGCCTGCGCTTCTGACCCTGTCGGCTCTGATGCTGCTGGGAAGGCTGGAGTTCTATACCCTGCTGGTGCTCCTCATCCCGAGCACGTGGACTCGGAAGCACCGCACGCCCCGGCCCCCACGGGTGTGGCACCGGGAGAGGCGGCGCGCCGCGAAGACCGGCCGTCGGGCCGACCCCATGAGCTCCTGGCCGTCACACCCTTGACCGTCAGTCCGTCCCGAACAGACGGTCTCCTGCATCTCCCAGCCCGGGCAGGATATAGCCCTTCTCGTTCAGTTCGCGGTCCAGGGCCGCCGCGTACACCGGTACGTCCGGATGATCGTCCAGCATTCGCTGCACGCCCTCGGGAGCCGACACGATGCACATCATGCGGATGTTGCGAGCGCCGGACTTCTTGAGATAGCTGACGGCGGCGCTGGCCGATCCGCCCGTGGCCAGCATCGGATCGACCACGATGAACACGCTTTCCTCCAGGGGCGGAGGGATCTTGAAGTAGTAGTCTATCGGCTCGAGCGTGTCGTGGTCCCGCTGCAATCCGATGTGTCCGACCCTCATGGTGGGAATCAGGTCGAGCACGCCGTCCACCATGCCGAGCCCGGCCCTCAGGATCGGAACGAGCGTGAGTCGCTCACCGAGAACGATGTCCCCTGACGTCGACTCCATGGGGGTCTCGACCCGTACCTCCTCGGTAGCCAGGTCCGACGTGATCTCGTAGGCGAGGAGCATCGCGATCTCGTCCACCAGCTCCTTGAAGATCTTCTTGGGCGTGTCCCGTTTCCGCAGCAACGTCACCTTGTGCCGCAGGAGCGGGTGCCGGGTCACCATGAGGTTCGGGAACCTGGCGTCGGGCTTGAAGACAGTCCCACCTGGGCCGGCGGTCATCACTCCTCCACGGTCAGAATCGGGTGTGATGGTTCGACGATTCTCCCGACGACCGAGGCCGCGTACCCGGCGGCTTCCCACTCTGCCGCCAGCTCCGAGGCCTCGTGTTTCGGCACGCAAGCCAGGAGGCCGCCGGACGTCTGGGCGTCGCAGAGCAGCGTCCGCAG
>JAMJQR010000194.1 GCA_023554335.1 Candidatus Benthicola marisminoris | reverse complement strand
CGTCGATGCCCCATCCCATCCATATCATCCAGGGATCGCCTGCCTTCTCGGTTTCATCTCTTGTGTAGTCGAAGAGTACGAAGCCGCCTTCCTCCCGGGTGACAATGCCGGGCATCTTTGGCCCGTTCATGAAGTTGAACTGGGGCGCCGTCGCGACGGGCTGCTCGACGGGCTCGGTGGGGGTGTCCTGACAGGCGACCGCGACGAGCGCGGCGCAGGCGAGGACGAGGGGAATGCGGGCACGCGTGTGGCACCTCCTATGCCGGGGTGGGTGCCCGACCAACCCTGCGGTTCCCCCCCGGCATGAGGAGGAATCCACAGGGCCGGTCAGGCGGAACTCGTGCTGCTGCTTGCTTCCGTAGAGGATGCCGATCACTTCTTTCCGATCGGCGTGAACTCGAGCTCGAACACGTCCTTGTCGTATACGTCGGGACCGTCGACCCGCTCCTTGTAGTGGAACCGGTACAGGTTGCCCTCCGGGTCCTCCACGAACCCGTTCGCGCTTGCCATTCGCCGCTCGAAGTCACCGTCCAGATATTCCTGGTGGACGACGAACTTCGCCGTGCCCCGGTAATTCCACGATGCCATGAGCCACGGACAGACTTCGGTGTTCCAGTCGTATTCCGACTGGTCGTAGATCAGGTGGTCCACGATGTATACGACGTCCTCCCTCTGCATCAGCTCCGTCATCCGGACGCCGTCGAGCGTCATCCGCTCCTTCTGCTGGATGTCCCACGGTTCCATGAGCGCGGCATCGGGAAATGTGAGGGTGCACTCGGCATAGGCCCGCCAGACGTCGTACGTGACCAGCAGCCAGCGACTTCCATAGAGATCCGCTGAGAAATTGAACTTGTAGGCTTCGGAATACCGCTCGATGTCCGAGTTGCCGGGGGACGCCGGCCCGTTCATGAAGTTGAAATCCGGCACCGTCGCGACGGGCTGCTCGACGGGCTCGGTGGGGGTGTCCTGACAGGCGACCGCGACGAGCGCGGCGCAGGCGAGGACGAGGGAAATGCGGGCACGCATGGGGCACCTCCTGTGCCGGGGTGGGTGCCCGACCAACCCTGCGGTTCCCCCCCGGCATGAGGAGGAATCCACAGGGCCGGCCAGGCAGAGTACTGTGCCGCTGCTTACGACCGTACAGGAAGGCGGTCACCCACGAATCACCGGGTTCTCACCTGCAACTGTACGGGTCAGCACTCGGCCAGGAGGGAGGGTCTGCCGAGTCACTGCGTCGGTGGGGCCGCGATCATGATCAGCATAACGCTTGTGGCCGTAAGCGGCAAATGGTGCGAGCAATATGCGTACATTGCGGATCCGCTCGAGAACGTGCTGGAACAGAGCAATATCCCAAAGCCAAGCGCCCGGCCGGCCGCCGCAGAGGTTCAGGCAGACGAAGCCTGCGTGACCGCCGGGCGCTTGTCTTCGATGACTGGATGGAACTCCAGTCATCAAGCTTCAATGACTCAGTGCAGGTTTATCTTATGAAAAGCCCGAAAGCCCTTCTTGACGGACCAGAGGTGCTGTCCCTTGGCGCTGTAGGAGACCTCATCTCCGGCCGGCGTCATCAGCTTGCCCTCGAACTTGTTACTCCACGAGTTGGTATGTTTATCGTCAGCGGCACCGAAGATATCGTTGTCGGTCCCGACAAACTTAGCCCAACCCTCGGCGACCAGAGCGTCTCCGAAGCAGTCGCCCGGCTGACTCTGGTCCCGGATCGTGACCCAGACCTCGCCCTTCTGGATCTTGTTGAGATCGTTGTCGAAGAAGTTGTCATCCTTCAAGGGACTCACGTCCTGGTAGGAGGTGGGCGCCTCGACCTGCTGGAGTCCGCAGTCCGACTCGGTCCCATCTCCCAGCGGGAGGTTGCTGTGACAGGCTCGGAGGTTGGGAGCGTTGTCAAAACCAATGCAGATGATGAAGTCCTCGTAGCTTCGATAGACCTTCTCATTCCCGTTGTCCGGGTTGTTCATCCAGTCGAACGCTGGAGCCTCCGCAACGGCCTGTTCACCGATCGGGTCGACGGGTTGTTGCTCGCAGCTCACGGCCACGAACAATGCTAGTACGACGACGAAGGGAATTCGCCAGCGCATGAGGTACCTCCTGTGCGCTGCGGCCTCCTGGGGCCAGGAGAGGTCGCGATGATGAAACGCGACCGGCACGTCAGGGGGGTGGCGTCCGGTTCTTCATGAGTGGGGCCGATCTATGACGAACGAGGCCAGCCTCGGAGAGACATCCACCTCGTGACTCACAATAGTGGGCTGGAAATATCGAATCCGCAACCATGATGCGGGCCCAACACCCTCAAACAGGTTTGTCTTAGCACGCCTTAGCGTGCGAGGCACCCGCGACCTTCCTGATCTTGAATCGAATCCCGCCCCGTGGGCGGTCGGGCTGTGGGGAGTGGCAGGGGCGGGATTCGAACCCGCGACCTAGTGCTTATGAGTCCCCCGCTCTGACCAACTGAGCTACCCTGCCGCGCACTTCAGATCCCCCGGCGACCGGGGGCCGGCCATTCTAGAGACGACCAACTCAGTCGTCAACCTCCGTCGGCTCGACCGAACGCGACTTGAAGCGGACCAACAACTCCCCATCCCGAAGCAGTCCGTACTTTTCACGCGCTACCCGCTCGATCGCCGCGGGAACGGAAGCCAGGCTGTCGCCCCGGTGAACGAGGGAGTCGGTGCGAGCGATCAATCCATCGATCCTCGCCGTCGCCGAATCGCGCTGGTCTTCGAGACTCCTGACATCGAACACGCTGTACATGCCGCCGAACACCATGTGGTAGGCTGCACCCGCCCACAGGAACAGCAGGATCACCCGGAATCCCAATCGGCTGACGCGCTCAGGCATACGCGCTTCCCCCGGGATATCTCGCGGCATCGGCAAGCCGCTCTTCGATCCGCAGCAATCGGTTGTACTTCGCGACCCTCTCGGACCGGCAGGCGGATCCCGTCTTGATCTGCCCGGCATCGGTCGCCACGGCAAGGTCGGCGATGAAGGTGTCCTCGGTCTCTCCGCTGCGGTGCGAGATCACGCTCGTGTAGGCGGCCTCGGCCGCCATGCGGATCGCCTCGAGCGTCTCGGTCACGGTGCCGATCTGGTTCAGCTTGATCAGGATCGAGTTCGCCACACCCTCCTCGATGCCGCGTCTCAATCGATCGACGTTAGTGACGAAGAGATCGTCGCCCACGAGCTGGACCCGGTCGCCGATTCGCTCGGTGAGCAGCTTCCAGCCCGCCCAATCATCTTCGTCGAGGCCATCCTCGATGGAGACGATCGGGTACCGCTCGCTCCAGTCGGCGTACATATCCACCAGTTCTGCGGAAGACTTGCGGCCCTCTCCCGAAGCCGAGAAGTCGTACTCGCCCGTCGCCCGGTCGAACAGCTCGGTCGCGGCGCAATCCAGCGCCAGCGCGACATCCTCGCCCGGCCGGTAGCCCGCCGCCTCGATCGATGCGAGGATCAGATCCAGGGCCTCGCCGTTCGATCCGAGATTCGGGGCCACCCCGCCCTCGTCACCGACCGCGGTGCTGTAACCCTCGGCGCTGAGTCGCTTCTTGAGCGCATGGAACACTTCGGCACCGGCCCGCAATCCCTCCGCGAAGCTGGAGAATCCGACCGGTACGACCATGAACTCCTGGATGTCCACGCTGTTGTCGGCGTGCGCCCCGCCGTTGAGGATGTTCATTAGAGGTACGGGCAGCGTGGAGCTGGATTCCGACCCGAGCTGCACGAAGAGAGGAACCTCCCGCTCCGCCGCTACGGCGCGCGCCACCGCCATCGACACACCGAGTATCGCGTTGGCCCCGAGCCGAGCCTTGTTCGGGGTGCCATCGAGATCGATCAGCGCAGCATCGATCGCCGCCTGGTCGAACGGGTCCTTTCCGCGCAGCGCGTCAGCGATCTCCCCGTTCACGTTGGCGACCGCGCTCAGTACTCCCTTCCCGCCGTACCTCGACGGATCGCCGTCGCGAAGCTCGACCGCCTCGTGAGCTCCGGTGGAGGCGCCGCTCGGAACCGCCGCCCGACCGCCGACGCCGCTGTCGAGGCGCACCGCCACCTCCACGGTCGGGTTGCCCCGGGAATCGAGGATCTCTCTACCGTGGACTGTCTGTATGCTGGACATCGGGTACGCTCCGAGTCGTTCGAGCCGGGCCGCGGGCTGTCGTCTCCGGTGCGGCTCCCGCAAATTGTGCTGTACGAAGGACTCAGACAAGATGCCGGGCGAAGAACTCGGCGTGTGGCCGCCGTTCCGCCCACCGGCACCCGAACTTCAGGATGGAATCATGCTTAAAGACCTCATGCAGAAGGCAGGCACGATCGGCGTCGTACTGGCAGGAATCGCCGTCGTAATGATCCTGTTCTTCGGTTTCAACCGCGTTGACGAGTACGAAGTCGCCGTGAAGCGGAACCCGGTGACGGGAGCCGTCGGCGAGGCGCCGTATCGCCAGGGCCTCTACCACTCGATCCTCCGGTCGTGGACGAACTACTCCACCCGGGAAATCCAGTATCCCGCCGCCGGGGGCAGCGAGCGGCTCACGGCCCTGACCTCGGATCAGCTTCAGATCGAGGTGGACGCAGCGTTCCGGTATCGCATCGACCCCGATTCCGCCGTCGGCCTCTACCTGCAGATCGGCGAGCCCGCTGCGATTCACGGCTTCGTATACAACACCTATCGTTCTGCCGTCCGCGACGCCGTAGCCGAGATCCCGGCGGCGGCGATCCTCTCCCGGGACCGGGCTGCGATCGGGGACCGGATCGACGAACTGATGGCCACCGGACTGGCGCCGAGAGGCATCTACGTCACCGATTTCTTCGTTCGTGAAATCGTCCCGCCCGCGACCCTGCGCGAGGCGATCGAGAACAAGCTGTCACGGGAACAGCAGGTCCAGGCGGAGGCGTACCAGACCCAGGTGGTCGCCGAGCAGGCCAACCAGAAGCGTGCCGAAGCGGAGGGTATCCGCGACGCGCAGGACATTATTGCCACGAGTCTCACGGGGGTGTCCGGTCAGAGGTATCTCTACTGGCGCTACCTGGAGGTGCTGGGCGAAGTGGCCAACGGCCAGAACAACATGGTGATCGCGCCGACCGAGGGCGGGATCCCGATCTTCTTCACGCCGGACAGCCAGTAGACAGGATCGTCGGGGCCCGGAGCGATCCGGGCCCCGGTACGTGCACTACCCGGAGCGTGCACTCCCCTCCGCTGCCCGGGCTCAGACGGGAGTAGTGTCCCCCGACTCGTCGCGAAGCGCACGGAGGAGCCCGGCCACCGATCGGCGCACCTCGGTCAGCACCTGGTCGCGCTCGGCCACCGTCCGCCCCTCCGTCGGTATCGGGGTGCCAACCCGGATCCGCACCTCGCCGGATCGGATGCCGCGACCCTTCGCGAGGCGCCACCCGCCGTCCAGCGCGATCGGCACGATCGGTAGCCCCGTTTCGATGGCGAGTACGAAGCTGCCCTTCTTGAAGGTCCCGAGTCGTCCATCACGGGAGCGCGTTCCCTCTGGAAACAGTCCGAGGAGGAGACCCTCATCCCGCATCCGGGCTGCCGCGGCGCGCATTGCCCGGACCGAGCCTCTCCGATCGGTCCGATCGATGAATACGTGGCCCGCGGACCGCATCGCCTGGGCGAGGAGAGGGATCCGCGACAGTTCCTGCTTGGCGACGAACCGGATCGAAACGGGGAGAGCGAAGAGCAGGGCGAAAATGTCGAAGTTCGACTGGTGATTGGCCACGAGAATCGCCCCCCCGTCATCCGGGAGGTTCTCC
>JAMJQR010000193.1 GCA_023554335.1 Candidatus Benthicola marisminoris | reverse complement strand
CGCGGCGGCGAATCGCTGGCCACGGCTCCAGAAGCTGACCATAAAGGCCAGCGGAAACGCGAGCTGCAGGATGGTGCCCCCGGCGACGGCCATCGTCTCACCGAGCGGCGAGAATACCACGTGACCCGCCTCGTGGACCAGCAGGTTGACGCCGTCCAGGAAATGGTAGCGGTACCCGAAAGCCAGCCACACCACGTAGACGGTGGCGGCCAGGGCGCCGAGGCGACGCAGCACATGGCTGGGATCGTTCATGCCGCAGTATGAGGGGTGCGGCGGCCGTGCGGAAAGACGGGCCGCGCTCGGAGGGTTCCCACAGCCGGGACGGACCGGACCGGTGCGGTCGGCCCGCCCCTCGCTGCGAGCCTACATGGCTTGGCCGAATCCCGGCGGAGGCACTTCGTAGTTGAACATGTGGCGGAAGAGCTTCCAGTTTCCGTCCATGTCCTTCTTCATGACCGAGCCGTATCGTCCGGTCGCCGTCACCGGCTCACCGTCCGGACCCGTCATCGTCACGGCGAACGAGCCCCAACCGACGGCCTCGTCACCCGAGAGGAGGTAGCCCTCGCGCATGACCTCGAGCGCGCCGGAGGCCCCGGCACCGAACATCTCGCCGTACATCGCCTCGATTCCGGCCTTGTCCAGCGCCGGGGACAGGGGCGGCGACATCATTCCGTCATCGGCGAACAGGCCGGCAAGCGCCGCGGCATCGCCCGCGTCGTAGCCCGCGATGTACGCGTCCTGCACAGCATCCAGCGCCGTCTCGAAGGCGGCGTAGTCAACTACCACCGCTTCGGCGACGTCAGCTGCCGCCTCTTCGTACGCGGCGTCCTGCTGCGCGCAACCGGCGAACAGGATGAGTGCGGTGGCCGGGAGCCACGTCCAATGTCTTGCTTTCATCAAGCCTCCTTACGAGGGGAACGGATAGACCCGGGGGGAGAAAAGCCTCGTTACGACCACCTGTAGTATAACCGCATTCCGGGCGGCGATGCCAAGGTGACCGCTCGCCCGGATCGCGCGCCCGATCCCTACCGGACCTGGACGTTGCCACCCGCGAGCGGCCACACGTCGTAGTCCGTGGGCATGTAAGTGCAGTGGCCCCACATGCGTTGCTCGTCCGAGCCGAACCACAGGGTGCGCGTCATCCGGTCCGGCGGGGCATCCTCGCCCTCCCCGTTGTCGATCACGTACAGGGCGAAGAACTTGCCGATGTTGTTCGGGTTCTGGGCGAACGTGGAGCGGCCGCCGAGCCAGGCTTCGTTGCCCTGCACGGTCATGCAAAGGACCTCCACGATCACGCGGCCCCCGCCAGCATTTCCGCGGAGCTGGTGGTGCCACTTCCCCTTCACGCTCCCGTCAGAGCCGAGCTGGGCATGGAACGGCAGGATCATGTACGCGTTCCAGGGCTCCGGCACCCAGAGCGTGCCCTTTCCGCTCACGATGTGTCCACCCGCTCCGGCCTTCGCGGCAGGCTGCGCCTCCACGGCCGCGAGATCGACCTCGGGAGCGGACGGCGCCTGGCCATCACAGGAAGTCAGAAAGGCGGGAAATGCTAGAACGGCAGCGGCCAGCAGGACCCGGAGAGGGCAGTTCATGATCCACCTCCGCAAGTAGGCGTTGCGTCCAGTGGGAGGACAGCTTCGAGACGGAGGGGGAAGTCTCGTGGAGCTACGTCAGACCAGAAATATACCGGGTTCCTGAGATCCGCGATACCGAAGGGGGCGGCCCCGGCATCATCGGGAGACCGCCCCCTCGGCGCTTGGTCACATCATGCGTGCCAATGCACTCGCACAGAGACGTTTACGGCGCCGCCATCTCTATGTCCCACAGGTAGTCGACGTGGCTGTTGCACACGTTGGTGAACTCGGCCCCGAGACCCGCGTAGTTGTCGCCCACCCACTCGATCACGTTGTCTCGGGCCGTGAGCAGGGTCTCGTGATCCGCGCCGTCGGCCACGAACAGCCGCCGGTACTTGTCACCGATGAGATGCGCGTGCCACGACCAGGAGTTGACGAGTCCCGACTCCACCTGGGCATCCCACGCCGGGGCGAATACGGTCTCCGCCAGCAGGTCGATGAGCGCACCTCGGCCCGCATCACACTCCCAGTAGACCGACAAGCCGGCACCAGAACGGTCGGCAACCACTTCGCTCGGCGCCGAGGAGCCGTTCACGTTCGTCCACACGTAGTCCTCGTGCGTCTCGCAGGCTTCCCCGAACTCCGCCGCAGCCTCCGGGCTGTTCTCGCCCCACTCCGCCACCATCTGATCCAGGGTGTTGAACAGGACCGCGCGATCACTGGCCGCATGGTAGATGGCGCGGCTCCAGCTGCCGCCGGTGTTGTGCACGATCGAGCCCCAGGCCGCGAGGTCTCCGGCGTCGATGTGCGCCTGGGCCACGGGCGCCCAGGTGTCGCGAATGATCTCGCCCGCCCGGGCGTTCTGGCTCGCGTCGCACGTGAAGTAGGACGCGTAGATGATCATGGGAGCCTCATCGTCCTGGCCGTACGCCGCGCCGGGAACGCTTGCCGCCAGCATCAGGGCGCAGACGATGGCGACGGGTAAGCGTCGAACCTTCATTCGGATACTCCTTTGAAAGGGGATGGCCTCGCCGCGGCGACCCGGAGTGAGCCTCTGAGCCTCGGAGCCCGGCCTGTTGCTGGAATGCCGCCCGCATTCCGGCTCCACCGTACTCAAACGAATCCGGGATGAGAAGGGCGAGAAGAGGAGAAGCGGCTACCGAGCGGGCCCCAGATGTTCGTCGAACCACCCCAGCGAATGACGCGCGACTTCGTTCGCGGGGGGCCGGTGTCCGCCCTCGAGCAGCACGCTGTCCTTCGGCTCGGCACCCAGGAACTGGAAGTACGGCGCCTGCGACGCCTCCAGCGGATAGAAGTAGTCGGTCGGCACGTTGATCATGAGCGTCGGAAGCGTCATCCGGGGCAGGAAGTTGAAGGGATCGACCTCGGGCTGCGTGGGCTGAAGCACCAGCCCGCCCGAGATCAGCACTGCGGCCGCAAGCCGGTCGTCAATGGCCGTCATCACCGGAGCCATCGCCGCGCCCCAGCTGTAGCCCACGTAGCCCAGCCGGTCCGTCGCGAGATCCGCCCGCGTCTCCAGGTAGTCGATAGAGCGGCCCAGGTCCTTCGACCACTGCACCACGTGCTCCCGGTACGAGCTAGACTCGTCCTGGATGTCGCTGCTCAGGTTCGTGCCTCTCTCGTACGTGCCCTTGTAGACCGGGAAGGCCACCGCGCGGCCACTCCGGATGAGGAACGGAAACGTGAACTCGTCCGGTCCGAGGCTCCGATCGCGGTAGATCACCCCTGACCCCGGGAAATAGACGATCGTCTGGTAGGGGGGCTTCGCGTCAGCGGGGAGGTAGAGGAAGAGCCGCAGCCTCTCTCCGCCGTACGCGGCGTCCAGCTCGATTTCCTCTCGAGTCCAATGCTCCGCGGCCTCGGTGGCCAGGACCCGGGCGTTCAGCGGCGTGTCGTCATAGGCGTATAGGCGCCGGTACACCTCGAAGATCTCGTCCGGTGCCGGCCGCTCGGCGAAGTAGTCGCGATGGGGCCGCATGACGGGCTCCCGGGCCATCGCCAGGTTCGTGGTGTCCAGCGGTACCATGAGCCTGAACCCGTTGGCCGGACTCCGATCGAAGGGCGACTGAGCGTTTGCGTCCGTGAACATGTACTCCGGGTCGTCCCACGCGCCGCCGAGGATGAACCGATCGCCCTCCGTCTCGTTCCACGTCCACTCACGCACGTTCCCTGCCATGTCGAATGCCCCGAACGGGCTGATTCCGTCGTACTGGCCCACGGGCGCCGTGCCGTCTCCCCTGAAATTGCTGCGGGGCAGCATGAACTGACCGGCGTGCGGAAAGGCGCCCCAGTACCAGTGATACAGGGTGGGAAGCTCGCGGCCGCGGAAGCGGGCATATGCGACCGCCTCGAACCAGCTCACCCCACCCACCGGATGATCGGCCTCCCCATCGGGGTATGTGCCCACTTCCCACGTCGCGGGGCCGGGCTGGCCCGTCCGGTCGCGGAAGGCCTCCATGGCCTCCTCCCACCCGATCTCCCGGCCGTCCGCCGCAAAGGGCTGATCCCAAAACTCCGGCGTCTCGTAGCCCCCGGCATCTACAAATTGCTTAAACTCGATATTTGTAACTTCATTTTCTTCAATGAAGTAATCGGGCAGCGACATCTGCAGATGCTCGAGCCCGGGTAGGAACACCTCGAAGTCACTGCCGCGCACGCGCACGAGGTCGTCCGTCTCCGGGTCGAGCGTTTCCAGCTTGAAGTCTCGCATCCAGGGACGCACCGCGACGTTCAGGGCCTGATGTCCCTCGAGCTCCATGCGGATACGCGGAAGGCCGCGCGGGATGAGCGCACCCTCGATAGGCGTACGTCCGAGTGACACCCACGCCTCGTCGATCGAGTCGTAGGGCCGTGTCCAGACCTCGGCGCCGGATGGCTCCGACGCCAGATCGACAGCGAAGGCAACCGCGTCCCACAGCTCCTGGCGCAGCGAATCATCCACGACCGCCGGGTCGATCTCCCGCGCCCGATTCCACGCCTCGGCCCAGCGCTCCTCGTCCACCAGGTCGCGCACCTCCTCGAGACCCGCCACAGCGTCGATCGCCGCTTCCACGCCCGGTCCTCGCCCGAACATGAGCCAGCCCACAGCCACTCCAGCCCACAGCAGGGCTGCGCCCCCGGCTCCAAGCAGCGCGTTGCGCCATGTGAACAGGCGCCGATTCCGATCGGCCGGGCTCGCTTCGGCGCCCGGTTCCGGCTTCTTCCCTCCTCTTCCGATTCCCTGCAGAGCCGCGGTGAGCAGGACGACCGGCAGGCCGATCGCAAGCAGCGCCAACGCGAACACGAAGACCCACGAAGGCAGGCCTACGTTCTGGCTCAGCACGTCCACCACCTGCAGCACCACCCAGCCGCCGGCTAGGTAGAATCCGAGGACCTGCCACAGCGATCGAACGTGTATTTCAGGTTTCGGCTCAGTCACTCGCGGCACCTCTCCTCAACGTTGAAATCGAGCAGCGAATATGGGTGAACAGGCTCGGTGGTGTCTACCGTCGGCCCGCCGTTCCGCCTATCGTGCGTCATGACGTACGAGAACACGCTCCCTCCTGACTACGAGGTCCCGGAGGACGACGAAGCGCTGCTCGTGGAGTGCCGCCTGGACACGTTTCGGGCCGGCGGACCGGGCGGCCAGCACCAGAACAAGACGGAATCGGCGGTGCGCTTGACCCACGTTCCGTCGGGCATCACCGTGACGGCCCGCGAGTCGCGCAGCCAGCATCGGAATCGCCAGATTGCGCTGGTGCGGCTGAGAGCGGCGCTGGCCGAAGCCCTCAGAGAAGAAGTGCCACGCAAACCGACACCGGTGCCGCGACGCGAGAAGCGCAGGCGGCTGGAAGAGAAGCGGCGACGCTCGGAGGTCAAACGGCGGCGACAGAAGCCTGACGCTGAAGACACGTAAGCCATTAACTGTTGCATCTTTACCACACCTCGTCGCTTGCAGATGCAGGGCCTGAGTACCATCTTTGACGGCCCTTCGCGAAGCGACCGAAAGCGAGTTCATGGAAGAGACCGGCACACCGGACACGAAGCGCACTCCCGCCTGGCTCCGACCGGCGGATGAGTCTGCACCAGCCGAGCTGCACCACGTTTGGGCGCCCCGGCCCGTGCACCGGAGCATCGCGTGGTCGCCGACGGGCGATCTCCGCCACGCACCTGACGGCGATTACGAGATCTTCGTCAAGCAGCGGGCCTTGGAGGCCATGTATCGACACGTGCTGGAGGCGCATCGGGCCGACGAGCCGTTCGGGTTCCTGTTCGGAGACCTGTGCGAGGACCGCGATTCCCGTCGGCGGTACGTGGTCGTGTCGAGGATCGTCCCCTCTCCGTATCCGCTCTTCGATGGCGAGTCGGAGCAGATCAGTGAGCAGGCGCTGCGCGTCCTTCGCCGGGAGAAGGAGCGGAACGCGGGCGCATTGGCCGGCTGGTATCGGCGTCATCGGACCGGCGCCGCCCTGCTGACCGAGGAGGACGAGGCCACGCACCGCACCCACTTCGCCGAGCCATGGCAGGTGGCGTTCCTGTTCGTTACCGATCCGGATCGGCCGTCCGGAGGGTGCTTCCAGCCCCGCACGTACGGCGTGACCGCCCATCAGCCCCTTCCCTTCTACGAAGTCGCAAGCTCGGCTTCGCTCCGGGCCCGGGGCGTAGTGCGAACGAGTCTCGACTGGGACAATTACGCCACTGAGACGACCGTGGTGGTGGAGCCGCTGCCTCGGCCCTCACGTCCGGCCGCGGTTCCAGTTCCCGAGCCCGACCCACAGATCCTCGAGGAAGTCCCGGAAGCGCTGGAGCAAGCCGCAGAGGGCGAGCCGGAGACCTTTTTCGAGCTCGAGGAGGTGGATCCGGCACCGATCCCCGAGGTTGCTCCCGACTC
>JAMJQR010000192.1 GCA_023554335.1 Candidatus Benthicola marisminoris | reverse complement strand
GGCCCGACGACGTTCTACGTCTTCCACGCTCCGGTCGGTGGGGGGGGCATCAACACCGGACTGGAGGAGGAAGAGAACGCGTTCATGCGGAACCCGCCGCTGGACCCGAGCTGGGTTCGCGAGCTGGAGCGTCTGGACGTGATCCGAATGGTGGCGCCGGGGGCGGACCTCGGCGAGTGGGGCTTCCACGCCCGCTCAGGCGACAGCGACGTGCGGATTTCCCTGTACGCGGTGAATTCCGAGTACATGGAGATGGACGGCGGGGATCTGATCGACGGGCGTTTCTTCACCGCGGTCGAAGAGAGTCGCCGCCGCCCGGTCGCAGTGATCGATTCCGCCACGGCTGCCGACCTGTTCGGCGGACTGGATCCCCTCGGGCGGCGCTTCAACGTCGGGATGCCGGGACGGCGCCAGGCTCCTTTCGAAGTTGTCGGCGTGTACCGACCGCCCGACAACCTCTTCATGGGCTTCCAGTCGCACTACGTGCTTGCCCCGTTCGGCTCGCTTGAGAAGTCGGTGGGCATCTGGGACCGCATGGTGTACTTCCTCGTCAAGCCGCACGAAGGCGTCGAGCTCGAAACGGCGCTGGATGCGGTAAGGACCCGTATGAGGCAGCTACGGGGACTGGACCCGGGTCAGGACGACAACTTCAACCTGATTACGCAGGACCAGGTATTGGACTGGTGGAATGACTTCACCGGTATCTTCTTCGCCGTGATGGTCGCGCTTTCGGGCGTGGGCCTCCTCGTCGGCGGCATCGGGGTGATCGGCATCATGATGATCTCGGTCACGGAGCGGACGCGTGAGATCGGGCTCCGGAAGTCCCTTGGCGCCCGGCGCCGGGACCTGCTCTGGCAATTCCTCGTGGAGGCCGCGACGCTCACCCTGCTCGGTGGCGCCATCGGGATGGCCCTCGGCGGCCTGATCGTCTGGGTGGTCGCGTCCCTGACTCCGGTACCCGCGTCGGTGCCGCTCTGGTCGATCGGCGTCGCGCTGCTGGCCTCGATTCTCACCGGTGTTGGATTCGGCCTGTACCCCGCGGCCCGCGGGGCCGGCCTGGATCCTGTCGAAGCCCTGCGCTATGAGTAGGGATCGGACCGCTGCCTGATCGACGACGAGTGGAGAAGACCCCATGAAGGTTCAACCGGTGGATGTTCTCGCCATCGGCCCCCACCCGGACGACGCGGAGCTCCTGTGCGGCGGCACGCTCGCGCGGTGCGCGGACCAGGGCCACCGGACGGCGATTCTGGACCTCACGCGCGGCGAGACCGGTACGCGCGGTACACCCGAGACGCGGGCCGAAGAAGCCGCGAAGGCGGCGCAGGCTCTGGGCCTCTCCACGAGGGAGAACGCCGAACTGCCGGATGCGGACATTCGCAACGATCGAGCGGCGCGCGAATGCGTAGTCGGCTGGCTGCGGAAGCTGAAGCCCCGCGTCGTCATCCTTCCCTATCTGCGCGGCCGGCATCCCGACCACCGTGTGGCCGCCGAACTGTGCCGGGATGCCTGCTTCCTGTCCGGGCTCGCCCGATTCGGTGAAGGGCCGGTACACCGGCCGCACAAGGTGGTGTATGCCCTGGCGTTCCGTGAGGACCCGGTCAAGCCCACGTTCGTGGTCGATATCTCGGAGCAGTTCGCCGCGAAGCTGGAGGCCATCCGTGCCTACTCGTCGCAATTCGACGGCGTGGTACAGGCGGGAGAGGCCTTCCCGACCGGCCAGCCGCTGTACGACCTGGTGGAATCCCAGAGCCGGCACTACGGCAGCCTGATTCGGCGCGAGTACGGCGAGCCGTTCTACACGGAGGAGACCGTCGAGATCGACGACTTGGCCTCCATGCGCGTTCGATCCATCTGACGGCGGCCGAATGATCTACCTGGACCACGCCGCCACCTGCCCGCTCCTCCCTCCAGTGTGGGAGAGGATGCAGGCGCTCGTTGGCGAGGCCGACTTCAACCCCGCTTCCCTCCACTCCGCCGGTGGCCGCGCGGCCGCATCCCTCGAGCACTCGCGCAAGGAACTCGCTGACCTGCTCGGGGTCGCGCGGTCAGAGATCGTGTTCACTGCGGGCGGCACGCAGTCGGACAATCTCGCGGTTCTGGGCTTCGCCCGCGCGCATCCGGGCGCGGCGCGAATCGTGGTCTCGGCCGTCGAGCACAAGGCGGTTCTCGAGGCCGCTCGCCGGGCCCAATCGGAGGGGGCGGCAGTCGACGTGTTGCCGGTGGACTCGAGCGGACGTGTTCATCCGCACATACTGGCCGAGCTGCTCGATCGCGCTCCGGCCGGCCCGACGCTCGTGTCTGTGATGTGGGCCAACAGTGAGGTGGGGACGGTCCAGCCGATCAGCGGGCTCTGCCGTCTCGCGCGTGAGCGCGGTGCGCTCTTCCATACCGACGCCGTCCAGGCCCTGGGGAAGGTGCCTTTGCCCCTCGCGGACGTTCCGGCGGACCTGGTCACCGTCACGGCCCATAAGCTCGGTGGACCGGTCGGGATCGGGCTGCTGGTGAAGCGCGGGAGCGTGGCCATCGAGCCTCTCTCGTACGGAGGCTCCCAGGAGAAGTCGCTCTGGCCCGGTACGCAGAATCCACTGGGAGCCGCCGGTTTCGCCGAGGCGGTACGTCTGGCGGTGACGGCTCTGCCAGCATCAGCCTTACGGTGGCGGGGTATGCGACAGGGCCTGGAGCAAGACCTTCTCGCGACCATTCCCGATCTCGTCGTGCACGCTGGAGACGCGACCGACCGGCTTCCGAACCTGCTGAGCGTCGGAATCCCCGGCTGCGATCAGGCGGCCCTTCTCACGGCACTCGACCTGGCCGGCGTGGCGGTATCCGCCGGCTCTGCCTGTGCAAGCGGCGCATCCACCGGCTCGCACGTTCTGGAAGCCATGGGTGTGCAACCCGCGGACTCATATGCGGTCATTCGATTCAGCTTCGGCCCGCGGACGACAGAGGCTGAAGTCGAGGAAGCGGCCACGAGGCTCCGCGAAGCCGTGAATCGCCTCAGAAGGACTGCGCCATGAGAGACGGATCCGCCCTCGTCGCGATGTCCGGCGGCGTGGACTCCAGCGTCGCCGCCGCAATGCTCGTCCGGGATGGATTGCAGGTCATCGGTGCGACGATGAAGACGTTCTGTTACTCGGACGAGACCGGCCCAGCGCAGAAGTGCTGCGGGCTGGAGGGGATCTCGGACGCCCGTGCGGTAGCCGCTGCACTCGGCATGCCTCACCGCGTGTTCGACCTCGAGAAGGAATTCACCGACGACGTAATCCGCGACTTCGTTAGCGAGTACGCCGCCGGTCGCACTCCGATCCCGTGCGTACGCTGCAACAGCTTCACCAAGTTCAGGGACCTGGTGCGGCGAGCCGACGAGCTGGGATGCGACTTCGTGGCAACCGGACACTATGCGCGCGTGAGCCGTTCCGAGGGCTCTGCGACCCTCCGCCGGTCGGCCGACGCCCACAAAGACCAGACGTACTTCCTCTGGGGTATCCCTCGCTCGGTCCTGGACCGCCTGCTCCTGCCAGTGGGAGACCTGGAGAAGGACCGCGTGCGGGAGGTCGCCCGCTCACTCGGCCTCGTCACGGCCGAGAAGCCGGAGTCGTTCGAGATCTGTTTCGTCCCGAACGACGACTACGCCAGCGTGCTCGAGGACCACCTGGGCGAGCGTCATCCGGCGCTCTCGCCCGGTCCGATCGTGCTCGAGGACGGTGCGGAAGCCGGCCGACACGATGGATACGCGAGGTTCACCGTGGGCCAGAGGAAGCGGCTCCCCGGAGGCTTCGCCGAGCCGATGTTCGTCCTGGAGATCCAGCCCGAAACTCAGACCGTGGTCATCGGTCCGCGCACTTCCCTGTCCGTCTGCGGCCTGACGGCGGAGTCGGCCAACTGGTTGACGGACCCGCCCGCGAGCGGCGAGCGGGTCGGAGTGCGGATCCGGCACGGCGCGCCCATCGTCGAGGCGACTCTGACCGAGGTCAACGAGGTCCGGTTCTCGCTGGAGCTCCGGTTGGCGCAGCACGCGGTCACTCCGGGTCAGAGCGCGGTCCTGTATCGAGATGACGTGGTGCTGGGAGGAGGCGTGATCACGCGATCCGCCAGGGTGTAACTCGGGACGGGCGGGGTCAGTGGCGCAGGCCTTCCGCTTCCGCCAGACGCGCGGCCGCTTCCCGACCCTCCTCCGTAAGGTCCTCGGGCACGCCCACCACGACACGGACCAGCTGGTCGCCGGTACGCTCCCCCTTCTCCACTCCCTGCCCCTTGATTCGGAAGGTCGTGCCTGACTGGGTCCCGGGCGGGATCTTGAGCACGATCTTCTTGTTGTCCACGGTGCGCACACGGATCCTCGAGCCGAGCAACGCCTGTGCGACGTTGATCGGCACTTCGCAGATGAGATCCAGGCCGTCCCGTGTGAAGAAGCGGTCGGAATGCACCTTGAACTTCACGAGGAGATCTCCGGGCCGGCCGCCTCCGGGCCCCCGTTCTCCCTGACCGGGTATTCGGAGCCGCGAACCGTCGTCCACCCCGGCCGGCACGGTGACCGCGATGCGCCGACGTGATGAGACTTCACCTCGCCCCCCGCAGGCGTTGCAGGCCCGGCGTGGTATCTGGCCTCGCCCCATGCACGCCGGACACGGTCTGGGTACGGAAAACGTCCCCTGTCCGAAGGTCACCGTTCCCCTTCCCTGGCACTCGGCGCACGTGTCGGATCCAGCGCCGGGGGCAGCGCCGGTCCCGTCGCACGTGGCACATTCCTCCGACAGCGAAACGTTGATCGTGACCTTGCCGCCACGTACTGCCTTGCGGAACGGGATCTCGATCAGGTACTCGATATCGTGGCCGCGAACCGGTCCCTTCTGCCGTTCTTCGGTGGTCCGTTTCCCGAAGTCGAAGATCGAGCTGAAGATGTCTCCGATTCCGCCCAGGTCCTCGAATCGGAAGTTCCGTCCTGCCTCGGGACCCGATCCGGGCATCGGGCCCGTCCCGGGCTGAAAGCCCCCAAGGCCCCCGAATTTCCTCAACTGGTCGTACTTGCGCCGGCTGTCCGGATCCGAGAGAACGGTGTATGCTTCCGAGATGTCCTTGAATCGCTCACCCGCCCGCGGATTATCGGGATTCGCGTCGGGGTGGTACTTCTTGGCGAGAGATCGATACGCCTTCTTGATCTCCTCGTCCGAGGCACTCGACGTGACGCCAAGCTGCTGGTAGTAATCCTTCGTCCGGGTGGACATCACGCGTCCTCGTCACCGTCGGGCGAGTAGTTCAGGACTTCCACCTGGGCTGGCCTCACGAGGCGCCCCTGGAACGTGTAGCCGTCCACGAACACGCGCGACACGATATCATCGAGCTCCTTTTCAGCGGTCTCCGCTGTCAGTACCGCCTGGTGAAGCTCCGGGTCGAAGCGGCTTCCAAGTGCATCGATCGGATCGAGACCGATCTCCTGCAGCTCCTTCCTCAGATTGCGAAGGATCAGATCAAGGCCCTGGTCGAGGGCCTCGACTGTGGTGCTCTCCGGGGGCGTGGAGCTGACCCGAGCGAGGTCATCCAACGTGGGAAGAAGGCGGCGCGCGAATTCGGCCTGGGCCAGAGCCGAGGTTTCCATCGCCTCTCGACGCGTTCTCTTGCGGAAGTTCTCGAACTCGGCAACCAGGCGCAGATGCCTGTCGTTGGCGCGCTCCAGTTCCTCGGTCAGGGCCAGCGCCGGGTCCTCCTCCCCGTCTCCGCCGGGCGTCCCGCCCTCTTCTACGTGCAGGTCCTCGAGCGCGTCGGCCGCCTCCGCCGGCCCCTGATCCGTGTCGTCGGGGACAGCTGTCGCCGGGTCCGCGGCATCCGGTGTGATCTCGTTATCGGGCTCGCCTCCCGCGGCCCGCTCTCCTTTGCGTCCCAGCAAGTCTACCTCCTGTCATCTACTCGGTGCGCCGGCTCCAGCGCGACACTATACGGCCACGTTGCCTTCGGCGCTTCCCATTCTGTCGAGGCGTCCCTCGATCCACTCCTCCAGGTCTCTCGCCGCGTCCCCGGCCAATGGATCCCGGTACAGGTCGTGATAGGCTCCCTCGTACTCGATCGCCTGGCTCTCGCCCTCGAAGGCGTCCGCCAGATCGAGGGCAGCCCTGGAGCTGACCGCGCGGTCCTCTCCGGCAACCTGGATGAGGACCGGTACCCGGCTCTGGCGGGCGCGATCGACCAGGATGGTCGCCTGGCGCTGCATTTCTCCCCACATCCGCGCGCTGATCCGATGGTGCACGAGCGGATCGCTGACATGCCCGTCCACCTCGACCGCCGTCCGGTACAGCATCTCCGGAGGCAGCTCGTTGTACAGGGTGAGCGCGGGAATCCACCGGTCGGCGACCGCACCCAGGCGGAGCTTCCAGGTGGGAGGCGTGCGGGCGACGTCGACGAACGGAGCCACCAGCGCCGCGCCAGCCAGGCCCGGGAAACCGAATTCCTGTACGTAGCGACCCACGACGAGTCCGCCGAGCGAGTGGCCCAGAAGAAACGTGGGCCGCCTCGGCTCTCCGTTTCCCGTACGGCGCCGCAGACGATCCAGGTCGGACAGCAGGCGGTCGAAGGACGACACGTGCCCCCGCCTCCCCGGGGACCGCCCATGGCCCCGCAGGTCCAGCGCGTAGTAGTCCAGGTCGAGCCGACGCGCGGACTCGGCAATCCCGGTGAGGCGCCCGGAATGCTGTCCCAGGCCGTGCACGGCGAGAAGCCGGCCGCGGGAATCAGCGGTCACGCGGCTGCGGAAGAAGAGCCGCAGGCGCCCCGCGACCTCAATCGTCCCCGTCCGCTCGTCACTCATCTGGACCGCACGGCCTCTTCGAGCAAGCGAAGCGCCTCCTCCACGGCCTGGATGCGCACCTGTCGCCGGTCACCCTCCACGGCCAGGGTCCGGCATCGGGGGGCGGGACCGTCCACGGATAGGCAAACCGTTCCCACCGGCCGACCGGGCGTCGCCCCGGCCGGTCCCGCGATTCCTGTAATCGCGACTCCCCACGTGGAGCCCGACACGGCCACCGCACCGGCGGCCATCTCGCGTGCGGTCTCCTCGGACACCGCACCGTAACGCTCGAGGGTCTCCGGGCGAACGGAGAGAACGTCCATTTTCGCCCGGTTGTGGTAGGCGACCACACCGCCCCAGAAGCAACCGGACGCACCGGGGACCGCCGTAATGGCGTGACCGAGCCCACCGCCCGTGCAGCTCTCGGCCACCGCCAGCGTCTCGCCTCGCTCTACGAGCCTCCGGATCAGCCGCGCGGGCAGTTCGCCGGCGTGGGGGGCCTCGGCTCCCGCTCCGGGCACCGGCTCCGTCAATCGACGGCCCTCTTGAACACCCGGCGAAACGCGAGAAGGTAGACCACGAGGGAGACGACGGTGAGCACGAGGGCCACCGTCAGGCTCACCGTCGTGAACCACCCGTGCAGCCCGGCCCAGAACCGGTTGAAGGGACCGGCCCAGTCTCTTTCGGTCGCAGCGGTGCGGTACGCGAGCCATAGAATCATGGAGCCGATGAACACGCTCTGAGCAAGCGCCTTCCACTTCCCCAGCTTCTTAGCGGGGACCACGACTCCGCGTCTCGCCGCCGCCGTCCGTAGCCAGGTGACCAGGGCTTCCCGGCCGAAGAACACGGCCAGCACCCAGAGGCTGATCCCCCCGTACCAGGGGAGCATCCCCAGATCCGGCTGGCGCAGGGTAATCAGGTAGAACGGGATCAGGGTCGCGACGAGCAGCAGCTTGTCTGCCAGAGGATCCACGAGCTTACCGAAGTCCGTGATTTCCTCGCGCCGCCGCGCCAGCGCTCCATCTACGACATCGGAAAGCGCGGCGAACAGGAAGACGGCAAAAGCGACCAGGCGGGCGTTGGCTCCGGACTCGAACAGCAGAACCGTCACGACAGGCGCAAGGAGCACTCGCAGAGTCGTGATCGCGTTGGGCAGATTGACGTCGCTGGGGACTCGGTCACGCACGATCGAGACTCTTGATCACCTGCCGGGAGATTTCGGTCAGCGACTCGAGGACGCCGTCCCCGTTGATCGCCACCGCCTCGAAGGTAACCCTGCCGTCCGGATTGAGCTGAGACTGAAGCTCCGCCAGGGGGGTAGCTCCTTCCAGGTCACGTTTGTTGTACTGGATCACGACCGGAAGCTCGCGCATCTCCAGTCCGCCATCGACCAGGAGGGACTCGAGATCCGCCAGGGATTCACGGTTCGCGGCCATCCGCTGTGGGTGGCTGTCGGCGACAAACACGAGGCCGTCCACGGCCCGCAGCACCAGCCGACGACTCTCGCGCTGAGGTGCCTGACCCGGAACCGTGTAGAGGTGGAATCGGGTACGCGTCCCACGCACGATGCCCATGTCCACCGGGAGGAAGTCGAAGAAGAGCGTTCGCTCGGGTCCGTCCGTCGGAGTGATGAGCTTCCCTCTCGCGCCAGGATCGAGACGACCGTGCGCGTACTTCAGATTGGTCGTCTTCCCGCTCGCCGCAGGACCGTAGTAGACGATCTTGCAGCCGAGATCGCCCGTGACGGGGTGGGTGATCGCCATTCCGTCAGGCCCTCTCGACGCTCTCCTCCGCCGCGAGGTACTCTTCCATCCCGGCGAGGATCGCGGTAGCCCGGCGCCGCAGCATCGGCCTCTCCTCCCAGGCAAGGTAGTCGCGCAGGAGAAGGACATTGTCCACGTCCGGATGGGCGCGGAGGTAGCCGAGTGCGGCCAACCGTCTCAGCGGGTGAGGACTGAAGAGCTCGCTCTGATGCCTGGCCATCTGGTCTCGCGCCAGAAGTACCCCTGCACCACTCACGGCGGCGAGCCCCACCAGACCGAACGCCACCACCTTGAGGACCTTCCAGGTTGCGGACTCTTCCCTGACTACGATCACTTTATCCGACATCTACATCTCCCGGCGCCCGCTGAACGCCTCCGCTATGGTCACTCCGTCCGCATACTCCAGGTCACCACCTACCGGCAGACCGCGTGCCAACCGGGTCACCCTGAGCCCCGGAAAGCCCGATACAGCCCGGTGAAGGTACGCAGCTGTCGCCTCACCCTCTACGCTCGGGTTCGTAGCGATGATCAACTCCGTCACCCCTTCCCCCAGCCGCTGCAGGAGGCGAGCGATATTGAGCTCGTCTGGCCCCACACCGTCCAGAGGCGAGAGATGCCCTCCCAGAACGTGATATCGGCCCCGAAATCGGCCCGAAGCCTCGATTGCAGCGATGTCGGAGGCCTCCTCGACCACACAGAGCTGCGCGGCATCCCGCCTCGAATTGCGACAGTATTCGCAGGGCGCGTCGCTGCTCAGGTTGCCACACTCGGCACAGGGCTTCACCTCCGCCACGACCCTCTCGATCGCCGCTGCCAGGCCGCGGGCCTCCTCCGGTCTCCCCTTCAACAGATAGTAGGTCAGCCGTTGAGCTGTCTTGCGACCGATGCCGGGCAGCCGACCGAACTCGCCGATCAGCGACTCGATGGCCGACACTCAGCCACCCAGGATCGAGCCCAGATTGGGCAACGGCATCCCTCCGGTGGCCTGTTTCATCTCGGACTCGAGCTTGTCTCGAGCCTTTCCCTGCGCCTGCGAGATCGCGGCCAGGATCAGGTCCTCCAACATCTCGAGATCATCGGGGTCCACCGCCGAGGGATCGATCTTGAGGCTCCGCACACCTCCCTTGCCGTCCGCGGTAACCTCCACGAGCCCGCCTCCCGCCGCGGCAGTGAACGTCTCGTTCTCGAGGCGTTGCTGTATCTCTGCGAGCCGTGACTGCATCTGCTGGCCCAGCTGCATCAACTGCTGGAGCTGATTCATATTTTCCAAGAGTCGTCACTCCTCGGTTAGTTTCAGGTCCAGTGTTTCTACCGCCTCGCGGAGCCGTGGGTCCGCTTGCACGAGTCGTTGCAGCTTGAGATCCCGGGCGGACTCCGCAGTGATCCGCTGGTTCGCGGCCCCGCCACCAATTCGGAACCGCAGATCGGCAGCAGAGATACCGAGCCGGTCGCCAAGCGCCTTTCGCAGCTCCGCGGATCGCCGGGCGTCCCCCAGGAACGCTTCCAGGTCGCCGGCGAGCCCCGGCGGGAGCTCGAGCGACAGCTCTCCATCCTCGAAGCTGGACACCTTCGCGCCGCGCAAGCCGACCAGGCGGCCGCCAGGGGCCGATCCTCGCGCCGCGTCCAGGGCCTCAGCCCAGGTCGCACGCAGATCCAGCGGCTCACCTCCGCCATCAGGTTCCTCAGCGATGGCAGCCGGGTGGTCCCTGGAATCCGTCGGCGACCCGGGATCCGGGTCGGCCGCGGGAGCTCTTGGCGCAGGTTCGGCGGGCTTCTCTGCGGGCGGTATCCCGAGCGCCTCCAGGAGCTCTGCGAGCTCGACGCTGCTGTCGAGGCTCGCGAGACGAAGAAGCAGCACCTCGACCTGAATCCGCGGCTGGACGCTGCGCCGGAATCGTCCGGCCGCCTCGAAGTCGGCGGTCGCAGCCAGGAGCCGGAGCAGGTCCTCGCTGCTGAATCCCTGCCCGACGTCGGCGAGCGCTCGTCGCGCCGACCCGCTGAGCTCCGCCGGATCGCTCTCCGGGTCCAGCCGAAGCGCCAGGACGGCCCGCAGCGTGTCCCCCAGGCCCTGGACGAACTCGGCGAGGTCGTAGCCGTCGTCCAGGAGACCCTGAACGAAAGGGAATACGGCGGCGCGATCACCGGCCTGTATGATCCCCAGCAGTTCCAGGAATCGTTCCTCTTCCACCAGGCCCAGCATCTTGCGCACGTCCTCGGAGGAGACCGAATCGCCGCTGAAGGACAGCACCTGATCCAGGAGCGAGAGCGCATCGCGCACCCCTCCTTCGGCTCGCCGCGCGATGGGAAGCAGGGCGTCGTCCTCCGCCGACACACCCTCGATTTCGAGCACTTCCCTGAGACGCAGGACGAGGTCCGCTACGGCCACGCGACGAAAGTCGAATCGCTGCACTCTGGAGAGCACGGGCGATGCGCTCTGCCGGATCTTCTGCGGCTCCGTGGTGGCGAAGACGAACAACACGCGGGGCGGAGGCTCCTCGAGGATCTTGAGGAGAGCGTTCCATGCCTCCCGCGTGAGCATGTGCGCCTCATCGATGATGTAGACCTTGTACCTGGTCTCATCCGACGGAGCGTACATGGCGCGCTCTCTCAGGTCGCGCGCGTCATCCACACCCCGATTGCTGGCTGCATCGATCTCGACCACGTCGAGGGACGTTCGGCCGGACCAGATGCTCGTGCACGAGTCGCATTCGCCACATGGCTCGCCCCCCTGCCGATCCGGGCAATTGAGAGCCATCGCGAGGACACGAGCCGCCGTGGTCTTGCCGATTCCCCGCGACCCGCAGAACAGGTACGCGTGCGCCGTTCGACCCGACTCGACGGCGCTCCTGAGCGTCGAAGCGACGTGCTGCTGACCCACGAGATCTGCGAATCGCCGGGGGCGGTGCGTTCTGGCCAGTGCGGTTCGGTACATGAGGCGCAAGCTACCCTTCCGGAGGCGGCGTCGAAAGCAGAGCGAGAGCGACAGAGCGCCAGGTCCGCCGGTCATGCGGGAACCCGGGCCGCGGTTGAACGCATGAAACCCCAGGCGAGCCGTGGCGACCTCTACGTGCTTACCGCTGCTACCTTCACGGTCCTGACGGGATTCACACGCTCGGGCCCCACGGGCCTGGGGCGAAGCGAAGGTATAGGTCGCCCCGGTCCCGGTCAACGAGTCGGACGGGCCTGTCGAAGCTCCTGAATGCACTCACGGATCGGCGTCCTCGAGTACGCCGGGGAAGTGCTCGATCCGGGGTTCTCCGAGGCGTGGCCATGTGATGGCCACCAGGTCGAACCGGAACGATTCTCCCACGGGATTCTGTCGCATCCATGCTGCGGCCGCCCGTCGAAGGTGACGGCGCTGCGACCAGCGGACGGCCTCCCGGGCGGGCGCCGGACCCGGTCGCCGCGTCTTCACCTCGACGAACACGATCTCGCCTTGCCGTTCCACCACCAGATCGAGCTCGAGCCTTCCCGACCGCCAGTTCCGGGCGAGGATTCGAAACCCCCGCTCGGTCAGCCACCGGGCCGCTGCCCGCTCGCCCCTGTTTCCGAGGTCGCTCGTACGTGTCAGGCGGTCCTCCGCGTTTCAGAGTCCGGAGGAGCGTAAGCGCGTGTCCTCATCCCCCGATCAAGTCCGGGCGTGCAGGATGGACCGAAACCGGCCCGACCCGGCCTACAGGTCGATCGAGAGACCTTCGCTGGCCACGTCGATCCGCCCCGAATAGCCTGATTCCGCGATCAGTGAGGCGACGTCGGCCGCGCGGCGAAACTGCGGATAGATGTGGGTAGCGACGAGGTGCCGGGCTCCCGACCGGGCGGCAAGGCGCGCGATGCGCGAGGGTGACAGGTGGTTGTCGCCGACCAGGTCGTCGGGCAGCGAGCACTCACCGAGAAGAAGATCGGCGCCGTAGCAGAAGTCGGCCAGCGACTCGTCGGGACCCGTGTCCCCCGTGTATACCAGCACCGAGCCGCCATCGGCCGCCTCCAGCCTCAGGGCGACGCTCTCGGGAGTGTGGGGAACGCCCCGGCTGGACACGGTCAGATCGCCCGCCGACACGTCTGCACCGGGAGCCAGCTCCCTCACGCGAACCTCGAAACCGGGATCGAGGAAGAACCCGCCGAGGCTGGCGCAGAGCCCGTCGAACAGGGCGCGCGTACCGACGGGCCCCCAGACTTCGAGCCGCTCTCCCCGCTCCGGCAGTATGCCGTGCCGAAAGGCGAAGAACAGACCCGGGAGTGCACCGACATGGTCCGAGTGAAAATGGGTGAGGAACAGGTGTGTGAGATCCTGCCACGGAATCCCAAGTCTGGCCATGCCCTGAACGGCGCCCGGACCGCAGTCCAGCAGCGCTCGCGTGTCACCGTGCTCAACGAAGTACGCCGAACAGCCACGGTCGGGCTCCGGGACCACGGTTCCGCACCCGACGACGGTGAGTCTCATGCCCCCGCGGTACTCAGGCTACCTGGCCGCGCGGCAGATCCTGGAGCTCGACGCTCACGATCTTGCTCACTCCGAGCTCCTGCATCGTGACCCCGTAGATCCAGTCCGCCGCCTCGATCGTGCGCGCGTTGTGCGTGATGACGACGAACTGCGTGTCGTTCTTGAAGCGCTCGAGCATGGCGGTGAACCGACCGATGTTCGTTTCGTCTAGGGGAGCATCCACCTCGTCCATCACGCAGAACGGGCTCGGCTTCGCCAGGTAGATCGCGAACAGAAGCGCCAGAGCCGTAAGCGCGCGCTCTCCGCCGGACAGGAGGTGGATTCGCTGCGTCTTCTTACCCCGCGGACTGGCCGAGATCTCGATGGGTGAGTCGAGGGGATCGTCCGGATCCTCCAGCCACACGTCAGCTTCGCCTCCTTCGAACAGGGTCCGGAATATCTCGTGGAAGTTCGTCCGGACCTCGTCGAACACGCGACTGAAAGCCGCGGAGGCCGCCTCGTTGATTCGACGAATCGAGTCGTGCAGATCGTTGCGCGCCCGCTCCAGGTCCCCCTTCTGTTCCTCCAGGAAATCGAGCCTTTCCTTCTCCTCGTCGTATTCCTGGGCCGCCAGGAGATTCACCGGACCGATTCCCGCCAGCTTCGTGCGAATGGATTCCAGCTCCTCGGCCCACTCCTCAGCGGTCCCCGTCTCGGGTTCGTCGACACGTGCTTGCAGGTCCTCGAACGCGGTCTCCCATTCGGATTCCAGCCGTTCCCTGATGTTGGCGCGACTCCCACGAAGCTGGGCCACTTCGAGCTCGAGCGCGTGCCGTTGTTCTGCGGCTTCTCTCTCTGAGATACGCTCGAGCCTGAGCGCCGACTCTCTCGCCTCGAGCTCCTCACGTCGGTCGTCCAGGCCCTCCTGTGCTTCACGCACGAGCGCCGCCAGCTCGCTGCGGCGCTCGAGGAGGCCGACCAGCTCCTCTTCCCCGCTGGCGATGGACTCCCGGGCGGTCGCGATGGTCTGCTCCTGGCCGGCGCGGTCGGCCCCCAGATCCCCCTCGCGGCGCTCGAGGTCCGCCAGCGCCTCGCGCGTACGCTCCTGTCGGTCTCGCTGACCCGCGAGCCGGGCTTCAATCCGAGCCAGCTCCAGGCGCAGCTCCTGGAGCGCCGCGTTCTCCCGCTCCCACTCGGCCGTGGCAGACATGTGCCCGGCTCGCTCACGGGCGAGCACTTGCTCCGCCTCGGCTCTGCGCGCCTGGAGCTCCGCTATCCGCACACCCTCGTCCGGATCTTCCTCTGACGTGGAGGCGATGGACTGGCGTAACTCCGACACCCGGGCCTCGACCTCATCTACCCGGGTCCTCGCCCTCTCGAGCTTGCCGGCCGCCGTCTCTCGCGCGGCGTCATTCTCGCGCCGCCGGACCACCGCGGAGGCGAGGTCCCGTTCCAGGCGCTCCAGCACTTCGGACGCTTCGGACGCTTCTGCTTCCACCCGAGCCTCTCCAGCGCGCGCCTGCTCGAGCTCTCCGCGAACGGCCTCGAGTCGCTGTTCGAGCTCCTGGAGCTCGCCGCGTCGCCTCAGCGTGCCGGCTCCTGAGGCGGGACGCCCCAGCCGGACCACCCCCCGCTCGTCCTGCCCGGAGCCGTCTGCCGTTACCCAGGGACCCTCCCGCGGCCCGAGCTGACTGCTCTCGTCGAGCTTCACTTCTGAGAGCAGGCGTCGTGCCCAATCCGCTCCAGGGCCGCTGTATTCCACGCGGGATGCCAGGTCATCGGCTGCCGGCGCGCCACGGAAGGCCGGGCCCGGAGCCACCGGAAGAAGTACGACTCCGTCCTCGCCCTCGCGCGCGGAAAGCCACTCGCTGATCACCCGAACGGCCTTCCAGTCTCGCACGAGCACGGCGCTGAGGAGGGACCCGAGATGCGCTTCCACGGCGGGGCGCAGCTCGCGCGGGGCCTCCACCGCGTCGGCCAGGACGCCGACGACACCGTGTTCCGCTCCGAGATCGTCCAGGAGATCGGCAACCACGGGAGGCAGGTCACGACCTTC
>JAMJQR010000191.1 GCA_023554335.1 Candidatus Benthicola marisminoris | reverse complement strand
CTGCAGGTGTCCGAAGGCCTGGTGATCACCGTCGACCGGGACGGCCAGATCTACGTGGACGACGATGTGTTCACCCGAGACGAGTTCGCGGCCACCATCGTGCAGATGGTGGAGCGTCGCGGAGGGCCGACCGTGTACGTGAAAGGTGACCGTGACGTCCCCTACGGCTCCGTGCTATGGGTGATCGGCCGGCTGAAGGAGTCCGACATCGACGCGGTGAGCCTCATCGCCGAGCCGGACAACGACCGGTGAGCGCGGCGCGCGAGCGGCATCGAATGCCGCCGGGGGCGCTGATCGCCTCGACCATCCTTCACGCCGTCGTCGGTCTGACGCTGGCTGCGGCCGGCGCCTACATGGCCCCCCGGTCCCTCCCGGCGCAGACGTTTCGCGTGCACCTGGTGGCGGCGGCCGACGAGACGGCGCCCATGCGGTTGAAGCCGCAGCCGGCCAAGGTGGCCGAGGAGGAAAACCGGCCGCCCCCGCCCGAGCCGACGCCCGATCCGAAGCCGCGGACGGAAGTGCCTACCGTGGTGGAGCAGCCTCCTCCCGTCGAGCCGTCCAAGGAGCCCGCGCGCGGACCCGAGGAGGGCAACGACCCGATCAACGTGCACCTCGAGGGGGCGGCATTCGTCGATCCGCAGTACCTGGAGAACATCATCCTCCAGGTTCACCGCTACTGGCGGCCTCCTACGGGCAACCGCAACCTGCGCGCCGAGGTGGTGTTCACGATCGAGCAGGACGGCTCGACCAGCGACATCGAGTGGGTGCAGCGGTCGGGCGATCTCGCGTTCGACCTGGAGGCGCACGGCGCGGTAGAGGCGGCCGGCAGGGCCCGCGCGTTCGGACCTCTGCCGGCGGCGTGGCCGCGGGACCAGTTGAGGGTGTCGTTCTTCTTCGATCCAGCTTCTCTGTGAGGTGAAACGAGTGTTGACGGGACGGAAGCTAACGATGGTGGGGTGGGCGGCGGTCGCATGCCTGCTGCTCCCCCTCGGTGAGGCCCGGGCGCAGGATCCGGGCGATGTTCGTGTCGGAATCACCTATACGCCGGGCTATCTACCGGGCCTCGTGATGACGCCGGTGGAGGCGGAGGGAGCGCTCTCCGGGGCTGCGGCCCAGGTCGACACCATCCTCCGGCGTGACCTCGACTACGCCGATCGCTTCGAGATCATAGCCGTTCCGGAGGATCTGGCGACGGACGGACCGGTCAACTACGGGCTGTGGAATCAACTCGGAGCCGTCTGGCTGGTGGTCTCCGAACTCACGGGAACAGCGGACGCGCCCATCCTCCGGGTGAGCCTTCACGACGTGGTGTTCTCCGAGCTCAAGGAGGTCAAGGCCTTCTCGATCCCCCGGCCCTCCAGTCCGGACTTCCGAATGGCCGTGCACCGCGTGTCGGACGAAGTGGTGACATGGGCCACCGGCGAGCCGGGGATCGCTGCGACCCGCATCGTATTCCGCCGCATGGTGACGCCCACGGCTTCCGACCTGTTCATGATCGACAGCGACGGCTTCGGGCTCCGCAGACTGACCCGGGAGGCCGCGACCAACGACAGTTCCATCGTCATGTCGCCGGAGCTGCACCCAAGCGGCCGCTACGTGGTGTACACCTCGTTTCGGTCGGGCTGGCCGGTGATCTACGAGTTGGATCTCGTGACCGGCGCCGAGCAAGTGATCTCAGACATCGGGCGCGTGAACGTCACACCGGTATACTCACCGGACGGTCGCCGCATCCTGTTCGGACGAACGCAGGACGACCATACCGAGCTGTTCGAGATTCAGCGCGATCCCCTATGCTGTACCCGGCGGGTGACCTACACGTCGACCGGAGAGACCCTGGGCGGGGCCTACTCGCCCGATGGGAGCCAGCTCGCCATCACCTCGACGCCGCTCGGGAACCCGCAGATCTACGTGCTCGACCTGCAGCGGGGGGGCGATCCGGCGATCGTGAGCCGGTACGTTTTCGGTGAGCGCGGATACGCCACGTCACCGCACTGGTCACCGCGCGGCGACCGCATCGCATACCATACCTGGGTCGATAGCTGGTTCCAGATCGTGACCGTGAATCCGGACGGGTCGGATCGAAGGGTGCTCACGTCACGGGGCAACAACGAAGATCCGAGCTGGGCCCCCGATGGCAGGCACCTGGTGTTCGCAGGTACCCTGCGCGGGTACTACGCCCTGTGGGTGCTCGACACGGTGAGCGGGAGACTCCGGTCGATCACGGTGAACCAGGTGGACCAGCTGCCGCACTGGTCGGCTCCCTTGAATTCCGGTCGCTGAACGCGTAAATGAAGGCTCCGCACGGCTTGGCAAGCGCGTGCGCGTAGTATACAATACAGCGGTTCCGATGGAACCGTCACGACCGTCACGACCGTACGAGATCCGATATCCCGATCCGGGAGTTCGCGACTCACTGAAAAGGAGCGTCAAGATGCGTCTCAATGGTTGGATCGCAGCTCTCCTGGTTTTCGCCGCCGTGGGAGTTGCGGCCTGCGGAGGGAATCCGGCACCCGAGCCCCCGCCGGTGGTGGCCGAGACCGTGCCCGAGCCCGACGCGGACAGCCTCGCTGCCGTGCGAGCCGCGGAGCGCGAGGCAGCAGCCGCGCGTCTCTGCCGTGAAGCCGCGTCCGCGATGGCGGCCGGCAACTACGAGCGTGCCCGCAGCCTGTACGAGCAGGCGCAGCGCGACTACAGCGGTACCGAGTGCGCGAACACGGCCGGTGGCCAGATTGCGATGATCGACGCGATCATGGTGATCCGCGAGCGCGTGCACTTCGACTTCGACAAGTACAACATTCGGGACGATGCTGCGGCGGTCCTGGCGGCGAAGGCCGAGGTCCTGCAGCAGTACTCGGGTGTGAAGCTCACGATCGAGGGGCACTGCGACGAGCGTGGCTCCATCGAGTACAACCTGGCGCTCGGTCAGCGACGTGCTGACTCGACGGTGAAGTACCTCGTGAGCCTCGGTCTGTCGGAAGACATGTTCACCACGGTGAGCTACGGCAAGGAGCGGCCGATCGCTCAGGGATCCGATGAGGATGCCTGGCAGATGAACCGGCGTTCCGAGTTCGTGATCGAGAACCTGGACGCTATGTGATCCGTAGAGTTCTCGTAGTCGCATCCTTCACCCTCCTGGGCGCCGGGTGCGCCATGAAGAGCGACGTGGCCGATCTGGAATCCACGTTGCAGGCGCAGATGCAGGCGGAGCGAGCCCAGAGGGACAGCCTGATGACGGAAATCAGGCAGCTCAGATCGGTGCTGCTGGACAGTCTCAACGTCCAGCAGCGCCGTGACATTACGGGCCGTGTTGACCTTCAGCGGCAGATCGAGGATCTGTCGATCGCGGTCACGCAGCTGACGGCTCTGACCGGCGAGACGCAGCGCCAGCTGGCGCTGCTGCAGGAGTCCGGATCAGGCCTGCCGGGCGCTGCGGCGGCGGGAGCGGCCGGAGCGGCCCTTGCTGCCGGGGACGGCGGTGATTCCCCCGTAGCGACGGAAGGACAGCCCGAGGCGCTGTACGAAGCGGCTCTCAGGCAGTTCCGGCGGGGGTCTTACGAGACGGCCCGCGCCGGCCTCGACCAGTTCCTGGAACAGTATCCCGGTCACGACCTCGCCCCGGACGCGCAGTACTTCCGGGCGGAGACGTTCGCGGAGGCCGATGCGCTGGAGGAGGCGCTGGAAGAGTACGCGCGCGTGATGGAGCTGTATCCCAACGCGCGGCGTGCGCCGACGGCGTTGTACAAGAGCGGGTTGATCGAGTTGCAGCGAGGCAACACGGACGACGCTCGCACCTTCTTCCAGCGAGTCGTTCAGGGCTATCCCGACAGCGACGAATTCGACCTCGCGGAACGGGAGCTGTCCAGGCTCGGAAACTGAGCCTGCCGGCCCGGGGTTTGCGTCCCAGCGCGGGTTGCCGAACCCGGACGAGGAGGACGCTTGCGCTGCCCCACCTGTGACCACATCGAAGATCGCGTCGTAGATTCGCGGCTCAGTCGCGGCGGCCGCGCCATTCGGCGTCGCCGGGAGTGCATCGCATGCGGCGAGCGGTTCACCACGTACGAGCTGGTCGAGAAGGAACCCCTCACCGTCCGTAAGTCCTCGGGCGCCATCGAACCCTACGATCGACAGAAGCTCCTTCGCAGCATCCGTATCGCATGCGCCAAGCGCCCGGTCTCACTGACGGAGATCGAGGGCCTCGTGGACTCGATCGAGGAGGACCTGGACGCATCGGACGAGCGTGAGATCAGCAGCCAGGCGGTGGGGGAGCTCGTGATGAGGCAGCTGCAGGGCACGGACCAGGTGGCCTACGTCCGGTTCGCGTCGGTCTACCGGAACTTCCAGGATACGACGGAGTTCATGGAGGAAGTGCACGAGCTGGTTTCACGCGCCCGGTACCGGGCCCGCGGCCAGCAGGAGCTCTTCGACGCTCAGGACGAAACGGGCGATTAGCCGAATGGCGGGCGACCAGGGCGAAATGCCCTTTCTCGATCACCTGGAGGAACTGCGCCGGCGCGTGATCTGGAGCCTCGTCGCGCTGGTGGCTCTCTCCGTCGTCGGTTTCTTCCTGGTCACCGAGTTCGGCGTGATCGAGATTCTCGAGCGGCCCTTCGACATAGTTCTGCCGGGCGAGGGCCTGCGGTACACGAACCCCACCACTCCGGTCGTGGTCACCTTCAAGCTGGCTTTCGTGGTCGGCTTCATCCTCGCGCTCCCCGTGATCGCGTACCAGGCCTGGGCATTCTTCTCGCCGGCCCTGTACGATCAGGAGAAGCGGTACATCGTGCCGGCGATTTCCGTCGGCTTCGTGCTGTTCCTGGCCGGGATCGCGATGGCGTACTTCCTGGTTCTCCCGCTCGGCCTGCGGTTTCTAATCGGCTTCCAGGCGGAGACGCTGACGCCGATCATCACGGTCGATGAGTACCTGCGGTTCGCGACGCGGCTCATTCTGGCTTTCGGCATCATCTTCGAGATGCCGGTCGTGCTGGTCCTTCTGAGCTTCCTTGGCATCGTCACGCCGGCGGGGCTCCGGAGGCACCAGAGACACGCGCTCGTGGCCCTGGCCATTGTCGCCGCGCTCCTCACCCCTGCCGATCTCGGCACGATGTTCATGCTGCTTCTGCCGATGATGCTCCTGTACGAGCTCTCGATCTGGCTGGTGCGCCTCGTGGGAGGCGGCCGCCGTCGGGCAGGGGAGCCCGCTCCGGGTACCTGACGGCCATGAGGTCCGCTCTCTTCGTTTTCGTGGGAGTATGGCTCGTGGCCCTGCCGGGCCTTGTGTCCGCGCAGGAGCCGACACGCCGCATCCGGAGCCCGCGAGATACCCTGCCACGCGAGGTCGTTGTAGATCCGCGGTTCCCGGAAGACAGTCTCCTGGTCGCGCCCTCCGACACGATTCCGGAGATCGACATCGAAGCCCGCCGGCAGGCCCTGGAATCCGAGGGTTTTCCAGCCCGCGACGACATCTTCCGGCAGTTGAAGGACCTGCCCGGGTTCATGGTCTTCGAGTACAGGGGTCAGGAAGTGCGGCTCGACGTGGAGGA
>JAMJQR010000190.1 GCA_023554335.1 Candidatus Benthicola marisminoris | reverse complement strand
CGGAGTCCCTCCGCCGCGTTCGTCCAGTAGATCGGGTTCATCCGATCCACGGCCTCGCGGATGTCCTGCGCGAATCCCGATCCCAGCTGGTGCCGATGCGTGGCCCGGACGCCGAACGACACGAGGCCGACCTGGTCCAGGTCGTCATCGAAGTGCATGACCAAGTCCTTGACCGCATCCTGGAGCGGTCGCCACGCGCCCATGTCGCGCAGGGACGTGGACTGGTCGACCACGAGGACCAGGTCGATCGGTGGCACCACCGCGGTGGCCGACGAAGCGACGTCAACCGTGTGCTGGCCGAGGAGTTTCATCAATGCGGTCCGCATCGGTCTGCGGGCCGTCATCGTGACCGTGTGATTCCCCTGACCATCGACCCCGAAGCTCACCTCCACCGAGACCCGCGGATCGTCGATGTCGACCCCGTTGGCGCGCGAGACGGCCAGTGCCTGGGTGCGCGCCGTCGACTCGCCTGCCCGTAGAGCCCGGGCTCCGGCGAGCACGCCAGCATCCACCGCGCGCGACAACTCGGACTTGACCAGGAAAGCCCGTCCCGAGTCTAGAGCGAGGCCCGCCATGCCGAGCAGGATCACCATCCCGCCGGCCACGATCACCATGACCGCCCCGGCATCGCCGCGCAGGAGCTGCGTCCATCGGCGCAGTCGCTGCCGAAGTCTGGAAGCCGGAGACCCGTGTGTTCGCATGGAAGCTCCTTTCGGACCTGTTCGGTCGAGGCGGGCTAGAAGACCGCCCGCTCGTAGATGGGGTCTGGAAGGGCGCTCTCGAAAAGGCGCGCGAACGGTGTGATCGGTTCGTAGCGGTAGAAGACCTCTACCACGTAATGGGTGTTGCCGGATTGAAGACCGAAGGAGGCGAAGGAAACCGGGCTGTTCCCGACCGCTCCGAGGCGGCTGTAGTTCTCGTATCCGTCCGTGGCTACCTGGTCCAGCACCACCGGTCCATCGCTGAGCACCTCCACCCGGGACACGACGGTTCCACCCCGCCGCGCCAGCCGGATCTCGCTTCCGCTCGTTTCCACCACAGAGAGAACGGTATCCAGGCTTGTGCCGCGGGAGGCGATGTTCGCTCCCTCGCGCGACAGCTTGGACATGGTATGGGAGACCGCCAGCACGTTGCCGACCTCGATCATGCCGAGAAGCAGAAAGAGGATCAGGGGCAACATGATGGCGAATTCTGCCACCGCTTGTCCCCGCGAATCCCGCGCTTTTCGGAGCTTATCGAATGAATGGTTCATTCTTCATCGCCGTTCGCACTGTGAAATCGACGGGAACGATGTCGTCCAGTCCCGGAAGGAAGAAGCGGTGCTTGAAGTTCACGCTCACGGTGACCAGGTCCTCGGGCCCTCCTCCGTCCGGCGGATCAATCACGATCGAGTCCGCGATCGCGAGCAGACCCACGTTGTCCCGGACCACCTGCCGGATGGTCTCGGCCCGCGGTATGGGATCCCCCGACTCCGGGTCCACGAGCTGCCGGCCCGTCACCGCGTACCGCGTCGCCTCGGCTACCGCGTGCTTGGCAGTCATGTGAGACAGACCGAGCCTGCCGAACTCGAAGATCCCGAAGATGAGGGAGAGCAGGACCGGAAGGATGAGGGCGAATTCGACGAGCCCCTGGCCGTGGCTCCCGCGCAACAACCGATGCGTTGCGCTTGCGCGATATGTGGCGCGAAGTCGCGCCACCCGTTGGCCGGCCCCAGGCAGCGCCCGAAGCCGGGTTTTCCACATTGCCATCGTCGACCTCCAATAGCCCCGCCTATTGCAGATCCGAGCGACTGGCCCGGTAAAATTCGTAAAGGGCTTGTAGAATGGGGAGATGGCGTCGGAAAGTCAAGTGAGCAGCACGGGCCGGGTCTCCTGGGCACGCCTTTCGCGAGCCGCCCTCCGCGCGCCCGGAGTGTGGAAAAAGGGCCTGACGTTGGAGCCCGTTGGGGCACGAAGAGGGTGGTTGACCCACCTCGCCCCGCTGTGGCGCCCGCACCACATTCGGCGGGCTAGTCGTCCGGGTTCTCGATCAACACCTGAGTCCAGCGGTCCCTGAATAGCCCGAGACCGTGGTGCGTGAAGGCGCAGTCCTCGACGTTCCGTCGATGCGGCGGGCTGTCCAGCCACAGCTCGAGGACGGTGCCGGGCCCCCGCACGGTGAGGGCGATGTTCTCGGCGATCGACCCGTGCCACGTGACGCCGCCCTCCAGAAGGCGGCGAAAGACGTCGGTCCCATCCGGAGCCCGGTGGTCGAAGTAGTCCTGCCGGTACATGTCCTCGCTGTGGGCCTCCGCGACGTTCGCCGTACCCTCGTGCCACGCGAGGGGGTGACAACCCGCGGACTCCCGGTGGCGGTTCACCATCGTATGGAGTTCTTGAAGGTAGGTGGACACCACGTCCGCTCCGGGCTCCTGGGCCGCGCTTGGCGCAGGGCTGAAGGGAGTTGTGGCCAGAGCGAGGGCCGATGCGGCCAGCGCCCGGAGATACCCCCGGCTGCTCACTCTGCCGCGGCGTGCGGGTATAACTCCGCGGCCTTCACCGAAGCCGTGATGATTCCGCGGATCAGCGCTGAGCTGAATCCCCGGTTCTCCATCTCGTTCAGTCCGTAGATCGTGCACCCCTTCGGCGTCGTCACCCGGTCGATCTCGATCTCGGGGTGATTCCCCGAGCTGAGGAGCAGCTCGGCCGCACCGCGCGCCGTCTGGGCAGCCAGGGCGAGGGCTTCGTCGGCGTGGAACCCGATCTCGATTCCCCCCTGTGAAGCGGCTCGGATGGCCCGGAGGAAGAACGCGATGCCACAGGCGCACAACGCCGTGGCGGGGACCATCTGCTCCTCCTGGACCTCCAGCGTGTGGCCCAGCTGATCGAACAGAGCGTGCGCAACGCCCACCGCAGCCGCGGACGCCTCGTCCGCGGCCAGGCACGTCATCGACTGCCCGATCGCGATGCCGATGTTGGGCATAGCCCGCACCACGGCGACATCGGGGCCCAGGAAGCGGCGGATCTCCGCGATGCTCACGCCAGAGACAGTCGAGACCACGATGTGCGTGGGCGCGATGGCGGGTGCCACTTCCGCGAGTACGCCGTCCAGCTGCTGCGGCTGCACGCAGAGAACGACCACATCCGACTCGCGCACCGCCGCGACGTTGTCCGAGCCCACGGGAAAGCCGTCATCACGGAGGGAGGACAACAACTCCGGTCGGCGCCGGGTGAGGAGGACGTTGGCGGCCTCGAATTCTCCCGAGGAGACCAGGCCACGGGCGACGCACGTCCCGAGGTTACCCACACCGAGAATCGAAACGCGTTCTGGACGGCTCATGGCAGCTCCCTGGACCCGAAGCATTTCCTCCGGAACCGACGAAGGGGACCGGAGGCTGACGCCCTCAATCTGTGCAGTGATCGCCGCGGATGCACGAAAGCCCCGACCTCATGGCCGGGGCCTCGTGTTGCTGTATGCCGGCGGGCGGGGTTTGTCACGACCACTCGATCCGCATCCACACCCCGCACCCGATCACCCGCGCCCGCCGACGGCGACGCGGCGGCGCGAACTACACCGCCGCTTCAGTCAATGAGACACTCCGGTCGCCCGCAGGGTTGGCTCGGTGGTTTTCCTCGACGACGCGGCCGTCGAACAGGTGGATGGTGCGCTCGGCGTAGGCGGAGTAGCGGGGGTCGTGGGTGACCATGAGGATGGTGGACCCCTCGGCGTGGAGCTCCTTCAACAGCTCCATGACCGCCTCGCCGTTGGTGGAGTCGAGGTTCCCCGTCGGCTCGTCGGCCAGGAGGATCAGGGGATCGCCGACCACGGCCCGCGCCGCGGCCACCCGCTGCTGCTG
>JAMJQR010000023.1 GCA_023554335.1 Candidatus Benthicola marisminoris | reverse complement strand
TCCCGTCGGGCGGGCCAGCATTCCTTCGGTTCCAACGACGTGATGCGGGAGCTGGGCGCGGCGCTCGGGGAGCACGCACGGGTGGACCTCTCCAACCCCGAGATCGAGGTCCACGTAGAAATCCGGGACGAGCGGGCCGTGCTGTACTCCACCCGGGAGCCAGGGGCTGGCGGGCTGCCGCTCGGCGTCGAAGGCCGCGCGGTCTGTCTGCTGTCAGGCGGCTTCGACTCGGCGGTGGCTGCCTGGATGATGCTGCGCCGGGGCGTGGCGCTGGACTACATCTTCTGCAACCTGGGCGGGGATGCGTATCAGCGCATGGTGCTGGAGGTCGCTGCCGTGCTCGCTGACCGGTGGAGTTACGGGACGAGGCCCACGCTCCTGTCGCTGGAGTTCGGGCCCGTGGTCGAGGAGCTCCGCAGGGCGTTCCGACCGTCCTTTCAGCAGATTGCGCTCAAGCGGGAAATGTACAGAGCAGCTGCTCACGTGGGACTTCGGCTCGGGGCCGATGCGATCGTTACCGGTGAGGCGGTGGGCCAGGTCTCCTCTCAAACGCTGGCCAACCTCCGGGCGATCGACGATGCGAGCGTGCTTCCCGTTCTCAGGCCCCTCGTGGGCATGGACAAGGAGGAGATCATCTCACGCTCGCGCCACATCGGTACCTATGAGCTGTCGGCCCGGGTGAGAGAGTACTGCTCCATCAGCACAGGCAAGCCGGCGACCGCTGCCTCCCCGGAATCGGTGACGCAGGAGGAGGCCGGGCTGGACTCGAGTGTCCTGAAGGCCTGTCTGGCGTCGCCACACCTGTTCGATCTCCGAGCCCTGGACATGGCGCGGGTAGCCGGCGAGAGCGTCTTCACCTCCGACGTTCCGGCCGGGGCCCTCGTGATCGACATGCGGCCAATGGAAGCATATCACAGGTGGCACTGGCCGGGCTCCACGCACCGGGACTACGAGTACCTCCTGGTGGACCACCTTCAGCTCGAGCCGGATCGCACCTACCTGCTGGTCTGCGAGTTCGGACTGAAGAGCGCGCGAATCGCCGAGCTGATGCAGCAGGCCGGCTACGAGGCCTACAGCTTTCTCGGTGGCGTTAAGGCGCTGCGTCGCGTCCCCCCTGCCGAGAGCGCTGCAGTAGCCACGGGGAAGGCGAGCCCGGGAGCCATCGATGTCTGAAGTCGAGAGGGATCTCGACAGGCTCCTGGCCGAGGTCCAGAGTGCTGGTGACGTGCCGGCGCACGTCGCGGTGATCATGGATGGCAACGGCCGGTGGGCGGGTGAACGAGGCCTGCCTCGCTTCATGGGCCACCGCGAGGGAATGAAGGCGGTTCGGCGCACCGTAACGGCATGTCTCGATCTTGGCGTCCGTCACCTGACGCTGTACGCATTCTCGAAGGAGAACTGGTCCCGTCCCGCCGAGGAAGTGGCTGCTCTCATGCGGCTCCTGTCGGAGTACGTGGAGCGCGACCGGTCCGAGCTGGCGGAGAAGGGGGTGAGAGTGTCGGTGCTCGGAGACCGCTCCCGTCTGAGCGCGCCGGCCCGCCGCTCCGTCGAATCGATCGAGACGTCCACCGCCGGCGGAGGCGAGCTCGCGCTCAACCTGGCGATCAGCTACGGCTCCCGGGACGAGATCCTCTCGGCGGCCAGGACGCTGGCGCGCCGGTGTGTCGCTGGTGATCTGTCACCGGACGAGATCGCGCCGGAGGACTTCGAGGCCGCCCTGTTCACGGCCGGATCGCCTGACCCTGACCTTCTCATCCGGACCTCCGGGGAGATGCGCGTCTCCAACTTCCTCCTTTGGCAGATCGCATACGCCGAGATCCACGTCACCCCGGTACTGTGGCCGGACTTCGGAGAGCGCGATTTCTACGAGGCGGTGCTCGACTACCAGCGGCGCGAACGGCGTTTCGGCCGCGTGACTCCGGTGAGCGACGATGGCGTCTGACCTCGGCAAGCGCCTGACGGTGGCGGCGATCGGCATTCCTCTCACGGTGGCGGTCACGTACGTCGGGGGCACGCTGTTCGCGATCGGCCTCTCCGTTCTCGCGGTGGTAGCCACCTGGGAGATAGCCCGCATGTTCGGCAGCCGGGGAGACCGGTTCCTGCTCGTGCCGGGTGTCGTGCTGGCTGCCTCGTATCCACTGCTCGCCCATTACCTGGACTGGGGCTACGCCTGGGTCGCGACGGTCGTCGGACTCGTCACGGTCGTCGGTCTGGGAACGATGAAGGTCGCCCCGTCGGACCGGCCGTTTCAGACTGCGGCGCTGACGTTCGGATCGGCGGTCTACGTCGGTGGACTGATTTCGTTCGGCGTCACGTTGCGCGAGGGATTCGGGGCGACGGCGGCCGAGGGCACCCTCTACTTCTTTCTTCCGGTCGCTCTCACGTGGTTGGCGGACACGGCGGCCTACTTCGGCGGCCGCGCCTTCGGGAAGCGCCCGCTGGCCCCGGTCATCAGCCCCAACAAGACGGTAGAGGGCGCCATAGCCGCATTGACCGCCGGGCCGGCAGGAGCCGTGCTCTACGGACTCCTGCTGCTTCCTTCTCTCGGCCGGTGGCTCGGGGTGCCTGGCCTGCTCGCGCTCGGGCTCTTCGTGGCCGGGGCCGCGACCGTCGGCGACCTCGCCGAGTCCGCCCTGAAGCGGGAATGCGGGGTCAAGGACTCCTCCAATCTGCTGCCCGGCCACGGGGGCTTGCTCGATCGTATGGATTCCCTGTTGTGGTCCATTCCCGCGGCGTGCGCCTTTCTCCTGGTGCTGAGGTGACGGAGCCACGCGGCGTCGCCCTCCTGGGGGCGACCGGGAGTATCGGAGCCTCGACTCTCACCGTCATGGGTCGCCATCCCGACCGTTTCCGGGTCCGATCTCTTGCAGCCGGTCGGAAGGCAGCCGAGCTCGACGCCCTGGCGGCGCGCTGGGACCCGGACTACGTGGTCCTCGCCGCACCGTCCGATAGCGGTTTCGCGCCGGCCTGGGAAGGTGAGTGGAAATATGGCGAGGAGGGGCTGGTGGCCGCCGCGGCGGATCCGGCGGTTCCGATCGTGGTCAATGCGCTGGTCGGTTTCGTCGGCCTCTCCTCGACGCTGGCCGCACTTGGCGCGGGAAAGAAGCTTGCGCTAGCAAACAAGGAGTCTCTCGTCGCGGGGGGTGAGCTGGTTCTGGAGGCCCTGAAGGCGGGCGGTGGCGAACTTATTCCAGTGGACAGCGAACACAGCGCGATCCTCCAGTGCCTGGGCGGCCGGCCCACCTCGGAGATTCACCGAATCACCCTCACCGCTTCAGGCGGTCCGTTCCGCGAGTGGCCGGCCGAGCGGTTCGACTCGATCCGCCCCGAGGACGCTCTGGCTCATCCGACCTGGAGTATGGGCCACAAGATCTCGGTCGACTCCGCGACCCTGGCGAACAAGGCGCTCGAGGTGATCGAGGCGCACCTGCTGTTCGGTCTCGACTACGACCTGATCGACGTCGTCGTTCATCCCGCTTCGATCGTGCACTCGCTGGTCGAGTTCCGCGACGGGTCCACCGTGTCGCAGCTGGGCCATCCCACCATGGAGGTCCCCATCCTCTATGCGCTCTCGGCCCCGGAGCGACTGGAGAACACGTTCCGCTCCTTCGATCCGGCGGAGACCGGCCGCCTCGAGTTCGAGCGGCTCCGACACGAGGACTTCCCGATGTTCGACATCGGTATCTCCGCGGGCCGAGAGGGTGGAACGAGTCCGGCCGTCTACAACGCGGCAAATGAGATCGCGGTTCATGCTTTCCTGGAGGGACGTATTACGTTCCCTGGGATCCCCGCGCTGGTGGAGAGAGTGCTGGGAGAGATGGGGACGTCCCCGGTGGAGAGTTTGGAGCACCTGATGAGCGTCGATGGAGAGGCCCGTGCCCGCGCACGAGCCGCGGTCGGAACACCCGCTGCGGCGGGGGGTGAAACGTCTGATTGACCGCGCAACCACGAATCCTGTAGCTGACGGCCTGACTGAATGCTGATCACCATACTGTCTACCATCGTCGTGCTGGGCGTACTGATCCTGGTGCACGAGCTGGGCCATTTCTGGGCGGCCAAAGCCGTGGACATCGAGGTCTCGCGGTTCTCCATCGGCTTCGGCCCCAAGATCTTCAGCTTCACGCGGGGTGAGACGGAGTACGTCCTCGCGGCGATCCCGCTTGGCGGCTACGTCAAGATGGAGGGCATGATCGGGGAGGAAGCCATGTCTCCCCTGGAGGGCAAGACGGAGCCCCAGCGGCAGCCGTCGTCCCGTGACTTCGAGGCGAAGCCCCTGTGGGCACGCTTCATGGTGATCGTGGCCGGCGTGGTCATGAACTTCCTGTTCGCGTTCCTGGCGTTCACCTTCGTGGCCAAGTCCCAGGCGACGATCGATCCCATCCTGGCCGGCGCCGTCCCTGGCTCACCGGCGGAAGAGGCGGGTTTCGAGAGAGGCGACCTGATCGTCGCGCTGGATGGCCGCCGGATCCGTGGTTGGGAGGAGGTCCTTCAGTACGTCGGGATGAGGCCCGACACGGAGATCCGCTTCACGGTGGAGCGCGAAGGCCAGCGGCTCGACCTGGACGCCACGACGGAGGGCGAGCTTGAGTACAACCCCATGCTCAAGGACTCGATCGAGGTCGGAAAGGTAGGCGCCGAGCTCTGGGTCGATCGAGCGATTCGGGATCTCACGCTGTCCGAGGCCGTGGTCGTGGGGGCCCACCGCACAGGATCGTGGACGACGGAGATCCTTACCTTCCTGAAGCGGCTCGTCACCGGACGCGGCTCTGCAAAGGAGCTCGGCGGTCCGATCGTGATCGGTCAGCTCTCGGGTGCGGCGGCCCGCCAGGGGCTCTCGGCATTTCTGAACTTCATGGCCATCATCAGCGTCAATCTGGCCGTGCTGAACCTCCTGCCGATTCCCGTCCTGGATGGCGGACACCTGGTATTCCTGGCGGCGGAGGCCGTGCGTGGAGGGAAACCGGTCAGTATCGAGAGCCGGATGCGGCTGACCCAGGTAGGCCTGATCCTGGTGATGGGGCTGATGGTGCTGGCGTTCGCCAACGATATCATGCGGCTGGTCGGCATC
>JAMJQR010000189.1 GCA_023554335.1 Candidatus Benthicola marisminoris | reverse complement strand
TCTCGGAACGGAAGAACAGCGATCGTCGGCCCAGATTCGGGAAGGGGTGGGCGATCGGGATCATTGACGGGACGGTCCGTCGCCCGTGTGCGCGGCTGAACGTGTCGAGTGAAGCGAGGGACGTAACGACCCTTGGGAATGTCGATCCGAATCGCGTCTCGCTCACCCGCCACCAGGTAGTAGCGCTCGAGCACGCGCCGGAGGCGGCCAGCCTCGATGCGCACGATGGGATCGCTCGCTGGATCGAAACTCTCGTCCCTGCCGAAGACCTTCGTCGCGACCGTGTATCCCTTGAGTTCAGCGCTTCTGCCCGCCAGGGTCTCCTCGACTACGAAGCGCAAGAAATCCCGGAGCCGTTCGGTGGCCTGGAATTCGGGGGAATCCAGGATCTTCTGCAGCTGGGCCCGGATCTGGTCGGCTTCGTCCTTCGCCGTCAATCGGTTGGGTTCATCCGTCGGCATGGTCCGAGGGGCTCCGGTCAAGTCGCTAGACGGCAATCTGTTAACTGAGGGTAATTTACATCGGAATACGGTAAGAAACCTATCGATTCGTTCCGACAGCAGTCAATCTCCACCCGGTCCGGTCCTCGCCCCCCCAGGTCGAAGAGGCCGGGAATGGAATCTGGAAAGCCCGTGGTGGAGCCGGGAAGCCGATTCGAGTCGGCCCGAATTCGGAACGCCTCTGCCCAAAATGAGGCACGCGGAATGAGAGTGCGTTTGTCGAGACCCGTGGGAATCGCCGCCGCCGGCCCGGGATTGCAGCGCCAGGAGAAGTGGAGAAGCATGATGCACGGATCTGCCACGACAACCATGATGACGTCGCGATTCACCTTCGCCCTCGCCGCGCTCGCCCTCGCGCTCCCCGCCGGCGCCGCCGGCCAAGTCGTGGATCCGGATGAGGTCACGGCTCGGAAGGCGGAGTACTCGCCGTACCTGAACTACAACTACCCGGACCGGGTCTTCTTCGGGGACACCCACACCCACACCTCCTTTTCCACGGACGCTGGGATGGTGGGCAACGTCCTGGGCCCGGACGAGGCCTACCGCTTCGCCAAGGGAGAGATCGTCACTTCCAGCGCTGGAGTCCGAGCCCGCCTCCTGCGGCCCCTGGACTGGCTGGTGGTGGCGGACCACGCCGAAAACCTCGGCCTCGCTCCCCTCATCGCCGAGTCCGACGCCACCCTAATGACCAATGATTGGGGCCGGGAGGTCCACGACATGGTCAAGGCCGGCGACTCCGGGGAAGCCTACGGTGCCTGGGGCGCGCGGATGAACACGCGGGACGATCCCCTGGCCGGTATGGACGACCTGACCCGGACCATGTGGGAGCGCCTCACCGAGGCTGCCGAGGCCCACAATGAGCCCGGCCGCTTCACGGCTTTCATCGGCTACGAGTGGACCTCGTCCCCGGGGGGCAACAACCTCCATCGGAACGTCGTCTTTCGCGACGGCAAGGACCACGCGGACGAGGTGCTCCCCCTGAGCCAGTACGACACGCAGAACCCGGAGGATCTGTGGGTCTGGATGGCGAATTACGAGGCCCGGACCGGGGGCTCCGTCCTGGCTATCGCCCACAACGGGAACCTCTCCAACGGGCTCATGTTCGATGACGTGACCTTCACCGGCGACCTCCTTACCCGGGAGTATGCCGAGCGGCGGTCCCTGTGGGAGCCCCTTCACGAGGTCACCCAGATGAAGGGGGACGCGGAAACCCACCCGATGCTGTCGCCCGACGACGAGTTTTCCGACTTTGAGGTCTGGGACCGGGGCAGCTTCGCGGCCGCCAAGGACCCGGACATGATCCCCCGGGAATACGCGCGGGAAGCCTTGAAGCGGGGCCTGCTGTTCGACGCGGACCTCGGGGCGAACCCCTTCCGCTTCGGCATGATCGGGAGCACCGACACCCACACCTCCCTGGCCACCACCACCGAGGACAACTACTTCGGAAAGGCCACCCCTGGGGAGCCCGGCACCCCTGGCCGCTTCGAGGAGCTGATCACGGGGTATCTCCCGTCGCCCGATGGTCGGGACTACGCGATCCGCCACTACCGGACCTCCGCCTCGGGGCTGGCAGGCGTCTGGGCCCGGGAGAACACCCGGGAAGCGATCTGGGACGCCATGAACCGCAAGGAAGTCTACGCCACCACCGGGACCCGGATGGTTGTACGAGTCTTCGGCGGCTGGGACTTTGAGCCCGGCGATCTCGACCGCTGGGACTTCGCCGCCACGGGCTACCAGCAGGGCGTCCCGATGGGCGGCGAGCTCACCGACGCCCGTGGGAGCGGGGACGCCCCGGTGTTCATGATCCGGGCGCTTCGGGACCCCGACGGGGCCAACCTTGACCGGGTCCAGATGGTGAAGGGCTGGCTCAACGCCGACGGCTCCACCGACGAGCGGGTCTACGACGTGGTCTGGTCCGGCGACCGGAAACCGGGATCCGACGGGAAGCTGCCTCCGGTAGGCAACACCGTGGACGTGGAGGCTGCCTCCTACACCAACTCCATCGGCGAGCCGATGCTCTTCGGCTTCTGGACGGACCCGGAGTTCGACCCGAACCAGCGGGCCTTCTACTACGTGCGGGTGCTGGAGATTCCCACGCCCCGCTGGACCACCTACGAAGCGGCCTTCTTCGGCACGGAGCGGCCGGAGGACGTGCCGGCATCCATCCAGGAGCGGGCCTATACCTCGCCCACCTGGTACACGCCGGGGGGGTGAGAGGAAGAGGCGATCCGATCAGAACGCGAAGTGAATCCTCGCGAGAGCGCAGCCGATTCGTGGCATGGCATTCGAGGTGATCCAGGACCTTCTGCGGCTGCGTCCGGATCTGGTCGGCGTCGTCCACTGCCGTCAATCGGTTGAGACCGGCCATCGGCATGGACCGATGGAGTCAGGTCAGGTCGTTGTACGACAACCTGTTAACCAGGGGTAATTTACATCGAGATACGGTAAAGAACCTATCAATACCCCGCGGCGGCCGGCAATCATCACGCATTCCGGTCCCCGCCCCCCCAGTCCGAGAGGCTGGAAATGAAATCTGGCGAACCCGTGATGGAGCCGGGACTCCTGAGATTGATTCGAAGTCACGTCGAAGAAACCGATGCCGAGGTGTCCCTCGTCTTCGCACGCAACCCTGCGTTCCGATCGCTCAGCAGGGACTTCCGCGCCTGCGTCAGGGCCCTGGACCGCTGGAAGAGCTCTGACTCGGC
>JAMJQR010000188.1 GCA_023554335.1 Candidatus Benthicola marisminoris | reverse complement strand
AGCGAGGGGTATGTCTTTGGCGATGAACGACAGTGAGCTTCGTGCGGTCGTCGTCGGAGGCGGGGTGGTAGGCGTCTGCTGCGCCTACTTCCTGGCCCTCCGCGGGGCCTCGGTCACCTTGCTGGAGCGCGACGAGATCGGCCGCGCCGCCTCGTTCGGGAACGCCGGCCTCATCTCGCCGGGTCACCCTCCCATCAATCGTCCCGGCCGGGTCGCGCAGGCGCTTCGCTCGATGGGCGACCGCCTCAGTCCTCTGTACATCGAGCCCCGCTGGGACCCGGGACTGATCCGATGGCTGTGGTCCTTCCGAAAGCACTGCACGGCGTCCCACGTCGAGCACTCGATGACCTCGCTCGCTCCGCTGGGCCATCGCACGACCGACCTGTTCGACGAGCTGGTGAACGGCGAAGGCCTCGACTGCGACTACCGCGCGACGGGCTACCTGGAGGTATTCGACACGCCGGCGGGACTCGAGTCCGGACGTGAAGAGACGGAGGTCGTGGAGCGCCACGGCTTCGCGCCCGAGTTTCTGTCGGGGCCCGCGTTGCGCGAGCGGGAGCCGCTCTTCGGGCCTGGCCTCCAGGGCGGCTGGTACCATGATGAGGGCACGGTGATCGACCCGTATCGCTTCGTCACGGAGCTGGCCGCGCGCGCCCGGGCCCGCGGGGCCACGATCCGGACCGGCGTCGAGGTGCGCGAGATCACGTCCGAGCACGGAAGCGTGACGGGGCTCCGGACTTCCGAGAACGAGCATCTGGCAGCGGACGCCGTGGTGCTCGCGACGGGCGCGTACAGCCCCGCCCTCATGGCCTCACTCGGGTGCCCGGTCCCCATCCAGCCGGCGAAGGGGTACCACGCGGACCGGAACCGGGAGGACGCGGACACTCCGGACCTCGCCATGCCCTGCCTCCTGGGCGAGCGAGCCGTGTTCTGTTCTCCCATGCCGGACCACGTGCGCATGGCGGGGACGCTCGAGTTCTCCGGACTGAACCTGGACCTGCGCAGGGATCGGCTGGAGCAACTGGACGCGGCCGCACGCCGCTATTTCGAAGTGGGCGAGCTCTCGGAACCGGTGTCCGAGTGGTGCGGTCTTCGGCCGTGCACCCCCGATGGGCTGCCGGTGATCGGGCGGGTGCCCAACTTCGAGGGAGCGTTCGTCGCCACAGGCCACGCCATGCTGGGGCTCACCCTCGGCCCCATCACGGGAAGCCTGGTGGCCGACCTGGTGGTGCGGGGGACGGCACCACTTCCGCTCGAGGCCTTCCGCCCGGAGCGTTTCGCGCGGCGCTAGGAGCACGCGACTCCTGGTTTCAGGCTCCGTAGGCCGCCGCGAGCACCGCGGCGAATTCCTCCATCGTGGTCGGCGTGGTGTTGGCGGCCGAGCGCGTCTCCTGCGGGGCCACCCTTCCGTCGGCGATCGCCCGGTACATCTCCATGAAGGTCGCGATCGTGGCCGGGTGGACGCCCATCTGCTCGAATCCGGCCGCCGCGTCCTCCTCACTAACAGTCACGAACGGCAGATCCGGCACCCCGATCGCCGCCCCGACGAGGGAGGCGACCTCGTTCATCGTGTAGTCGCGCGGTCCCAGGAGCTCCATGGTGTGGTGGCCGTCGAAGTCGAGCGCGGCCAGCCGGCGCGCGGCCACGGCTCCGATGTCGCGCGTTGCGATCATCGCCACCGCGAGATCGCCCGGTAAGGGCATCGGAAGGACGCCCATCCCCCGGATGGCATCCAGCATCATGAACAGGTTCTCCATGAAGTAGCCCGGGCGCAGGTGCAGAACGTCGGCCTCGGTCAGCTCGTTGAACCGGTCTTCCTGTTCCCTGAGGCCCGCGATCGGGCCCGTACCGTGGTGATGCTGTGCTCCGACGCTGGACAGGTTCACTATGTACGGGACGCCCGCATCCCGGATGCCCTCGAACAGCGCCTTGCCTGCCTCGGACTGCCAGGCGCTGAGATCCACGTCGTAGCGCGGCGGGATCATGTGATACACTCCGCCCACGCCGTCGCATGCCTGGGCCACGAATTCCGCGTCCGCCACGTCTCCCACGGCGGCCTCCGCCCCGCTCTTGACGAAGTCGGCCAGCCGCTCCGCGCTGCGACCGACCACCCGGACGGGAAGCCCTGCGGCGAGCAGGTCCTCGGTGACGACACGGCCGGTGTTCCCGGTCGCTCCAATGACGACGTACATGGCGGAACTCCTTGGATGGTCCGGTTGGGGGAGTTGCCTCAAAACTGCCTGTGATCGGCGCCCGGGACAAGCGCGGAAGTCAGTCGCCCGCCATTCGCTCCCGGATACGCCGGCGCCTCCCCGGCGTGAGCATGTCGCGCGCGACGACTTCGCGTACGATCCGCGCGACGAACGTGTATCCGCGCTCGTCGGCGACGAGCCAGCGGTTCCATTCCAGCTCGTCCAGGCCACCGTCCAGCTTCTGGCCTTCGATCTCTGCGGCCCGGGAGAGGTCAGCTGCTTCGCAGCGCTCGTCCAGTACTGCCGCGGCAGCCAGCAGATCCTGCGCGGGCCGGCTCAGCCGCCGGTATCCGATCCGAATGGCCGCGACCACGGAGTCCGGCAGGTCGCTCGGATACGTCTGCTCCATCGTGCGGAAGGGCTGCGGCCACACGCCGCCCACCTCTTCCAGCTCCAGGCCCAGCCGGACGGCGTTCAACAGCTCGGTCGCCAGCAGCGGGCTGCCGGCGGAATCCGCCTCGATCCTGCGAGTGATCCGTTCCGCGGCATCTTCGGCCAGTCCCGGGAGCAGGTGATCCGCCAGGGCCCGGATCCCTTCGGTATCGAGGGCCCCCAGCGTGAGCGCCGCCCCGCGAACATCTCGTCCGATCCGGGTCCGGAGGTCGTCGATCTCCTCCCGGCGGGGATACGCGGCCGCCGTGAGCAGGAGGACGGAGGCCGTCCCGGTCGCGTCCCGCACGAGCTCCTCGAGCGCGCGCGCCGACTCCGGGTCGAGATGCTCGGCACCGTCGATCCACAGGAGCGATCGCTGAGCGGTCGGCACGGCCAGTGCGGCCAGCGTGCTCCCCGGCCGCTCCCGGTCCGTCGGAACGCAGCGGATCGCCTGGACCACGGCTCCCTCCAGGCGGGCCCGTGCGGCGATCTCTTCCCCGAGCCGCGTCTTGCCCGCTCCCGAATCCCCCTCGATGAGGATCACCGCGTTGAATTGCCGGGTGAACGCCGCGCCGAGCAGCTCGAGACAGGCCCGCAGCTCGGCCTCGCGGCCCACCAGGGGCACGCGCCGCTCCCAGCGCTCCGGGTCCGCGGAGGTACCGGGCAGGCGCCACTCGCGCTCGTTCCTGATGCGGCCGGCCAGCTCCTCGGTCTCCGGATCCGGCTCCAGGTCGAGCTCCGCGGCCAACCTGGAGGCATACTCGTCGTAGATGCCCAGAGCGCTCGCGCGCTCGCCGCGAAGGGCAGCGGCCAGCATGGCCAGCCGCACCGCGCCGGCCGAGAACGGGTCGAGCTCGAGGGCCCGGGCAGCGGCGTCCCGGGCGGCGAGGCCGTCTCCGCTCGACAGCCGCTCCTCCCCGTACCGTCTCAGGCCCCCGGTCATTCGATCCAGCCACGTGCGTCTTTCGGCGGCCAGCCAGTCCTCGAAGGCCCAGCTGTCAGGCACCGCGAAGCCCTCCATGAACGGTCCCCGGATGAGCGCGGAGGCCTCTACCCACCGCTCCTCATCCAGCAGGGGCGCGAGCTCATCCACGTCCAGGCGCACGGCGCCCTTCGAGAGCACCACCTGGTCGCCCGCCGACGTGATCACTTCATCACCGACGGACTTGCGGATCACCCGCAGCGCCTCGTTCAGGGAATGCCGCGCTGAAGCGTCCGGCTTGTCGCCCCAGAAAACGCCGACCAGGTGCTCGCGGGTGCGGCGCAGATCGGGCGATCGAGCCAGGTACAGGAGAAGCGCCAGGTTCTTGCGCCACATGAGCTCGCGTGGGGGAGCCTCTCCGTCCAGCGTCACGACCACGGATCCGAGCGCGCGAACCTCGATCATTCCGGGCCCTCGGCGGAGGTGACGTTGGCGAGGCGGTCCGTCAGCCGTCGCGCGTGCGGACCGAAGGCCCCGTCCACTTCCCCGGCCTGCACCAGCTCGGGGGCCACCGTGCCCTCGAGGTCCGTGTTCTGGTGCCAGAGCCATGACGCCCTGGCGCTGTCCGGCATGTCCAGCCGCGAGTACCAGTCCCCGCGCTTCAGGTAGAGGGCGGAGCGAAGGAACGGGTGATCGGCCAGCCCGACGGAATCGTAGGCCACGTCCGCCGCGGTCATGTCGAGAGCTTCGCGCAGGTCGCCGTGCCCGGCCGGCCCCAGGGCGGAAACGAGGTGGCGTGGACGCTCGAACCGATCCTCCGGGGCGCGCGAGAGGGAATCGAGTCGCGCGGCCCACTCAATCCGGGTCGCGGACTCGCCGCGCCGATCGGCCAGCAGAGCCAGCGCCGTCGCGGCCCGCGCGCGAATCCCGGGGTCGGTGTCCGTGCCTTCCCATAGGGCCTGGAGCTCGCCCTCGCCGCGCCCGGCGGTCTCTTCGGTGAACCCCTCGACTCCTAGCGCGTAAGGGACGACGCGCCACTCCGCAGCCTGGACCGCCGTTCCGGGCGTCTGCAGCCTCCGCGCAGCGGAGTCGAAGGCGGCGAGCCCCGACTCGACCCGCCCTCGCGTGATCTCTCCGAGCCCGCGGGCAACGAACCCCTGGGCCGCCAGGGCGGGACTGCCGTAGCGGTCGGCCGCGCTCACCAGCATTTCACCCAGAGCCACCTGCGTAGCCGGGGACTCGATGTAGCGCACCCAGCGCGCGTACAGCCCGATCTCCTCCGGCGGCAATGAGGCCATGGCGGCGCGGCTCACGGCCGCAGCGTCCGGATCGAACCGCTCGAGGAAGCCCTGTCCCCAGACGGCCGGGTAGTCGAGGCCGGCCTCCTCCGGCGACGCGTGGATTCTTCCCAGGTGCCCCAGCGCCGCCGCGGCCTCCTCCGCCTGGCCGGTGCGGATCAGAGCCTGCGTCAGGTGCTCCACCGCGGGCACCAGGAACGAGTCCCGGGCCACCGCGAGACGAAGGAGCGAGACCGCGCTGTCCACGGGAATCCCCCACAACGCCCCTCTGTGATACACCTCATCCGCATACAGCAGAGTGGCGTAGGGGTCGAAGCGGTAAGCGGGACGGCTAAGGATCGCCTCGTACGCGGCGAGCTGCTCCGGACCGTGCGGCCTGGCGCCCGCGTCCAGCAGCAGGGAGTCCAGCGGGCTCAGACTGGAGAGGTCCAGCCGCCGGATAGAATCCAGGTTGGCCCCGATGGGACGGTCGACGAGCCACCGGCGAACCTCCGCGAGCCGCAGGCTGGCCACGGCGAGGCGCGGATCGGCGGCGATGGCAGCCTCGTAACTCTGCTCCGCGGATCGCCACGCGCCCCGGCGCAGGAAGTGGTCTCCCCAGAAGAACGGGCGCAGCGCCTCGATGCGGTAGTCCGCGAATCGATCAACTTCCTCCTCGGTTACCGTGACGCCGGGCCGCAGCGCACCGAGCACGTGAATGGCCATCTGCACCGCCGCCTGGCGAAGAAGCTCCTCTTCCGAGCCGTCCCGCAGGGGCAGTGTCTCGATCTCCACCGGATCGCCGGAGTCGTCCACCAGTCGCAGGTGCACGTCGAGTCCCCCCTCCGCCCGGTCCACCTCGCAGCGCAGCGCGTGCTTCGCCTTGAGCACTCCGGTCCAGTCCGCGAGAGCGGGATCCGCCATTCGCCTCTCGTACAGCGAGAACGAGGCCTGCGTGCTGGCTTTCGTGAGTCCCGGGAGACCGTCCAGATTGAGGGCCGTGCGCCACGCGATGTTCTCGGCAAGCTCGCTGTCCGCCGGCTGAGTCGCCTCGCACGGGAAAACCGCCACGTCCAGGAGGTCCGGTGACTCCGATCCCAGACCGGCAGGACCGTTACCTCCACGGCCGGCGAAGGCCCACCAGGCCAGGGCCGCGATCCCCGCTCCGACCGCCAGGGCGGCCCACCTCGGAAGGCGGATTCCCGGCCCTCGCGTGCGCAGCGCCGCCCTGAACTCCGCCGCGTCCTGCCAGCGGTCCTCGGGATCGACCGCGAGGGCCTTCTTCACGACCGGCCTCGAAGCGATCGAGACCCCGCTCCAGTCGCCGGACTCGGGGGCCGCCAGGGACGTCCACCGCGTTCCGGTCATGGCTTCGTACAGCACGAGACCGAGCGAGTAGAGATCGGACCGGACAGTGATGGACTGGCCCTTCGCCTGTTCCGGCGACATGTAGGCCGGTGTTCCCGGGCCCCTGCCGTCCGTCGTGAGCGTGTCGTCTTCGCCCGTATCCAGGTGCACGATCCCGAAGTCGGCCAGCAGGGCCCGCCCATCCAGCAGGAACACGTTCGAGGGCTTGATGTCCCGGTGAACCACCCCGGCTCCGTGAATTCTCTCCAGGGCGTCGAGCAGATCCCGCCCGAGGCGGAACGTGTCGCGCCCATCCAGCGGGCCGCGCTCCAGGCGTTCCTCGAGCGTCTCACCCTGGATCAGGTCCATCACGTAGAAGGAGAGTCCGTCCCGCTGATCGGCGTCGTGAATCGACACCATGTTCGGGTGGGAGAACGAGGCGAGAGTGCGCGCCTCGCGGATGAAGCGCGCCTCTCCCGTGGCCGTGGCCATGTCCGGCCGGAGCACCTTCACGGCGACCACTCGATCCAGGGAGGTGTCACGGGCACGGAACACGACGGCCATGCCGCCGGAGGCGACTTCGTCCTCGACTTCGTACCGCGGCGCCAGGGCGGCGCGCAGACGCTCGAGCAGGGATGGCATTGACGGCTCCCGGATAGTCCAGCCGTGGGCCAGCGGCCGGTGCCTCGTGAGCGCATGAAGATTAGATCCGCGCGCCGCGGCGAGCAACCGGAGGGC
>JAMJQR010000187.1 GCA_023554335.1 Candidatus Benthicola marisminoris | reverse complement strand
ACGGGAGAGCCGATGAACGCAGAGCCGATCTTCACCGACCTCATCGGGGTCATGGCCGTGATCCTCATGGTCCCCGTCATCTTCATCTGGCTGGAGAAGAAGACCGGGTGGAAGGTGTTCAACTACCTGCCCGCGATCATCTGGATCTTCCTGACGCCGGTGTTCCTCAGCAACTTCGGCGTGATCCCGAGACGGAGCGAGGTCTACGACACGTTCAAGTCGTTCGCGGTACCGCTGTTCATCGTCCTGATGCTGCTCGACATCAACATCAAGGAAGCGATGAAGGTGGCGTGGCGCGGGGCCATCGTCCTGGTGATCGGCGCGGTGGGCGTCGTCGTGGGGGCGGTCATCGCCTTCGTCATGTTCCGCTCCGGCCTGCCGCCCAATTCGTGGTCCGGGTTCGGGGCCCTGGCGGGCAGCTGGATCGGGGGCACCGGGAACCTGGCCGCGGTGGCCGAGAGCCTTAACACTCCGGCCGAGCAGCTGGGCCTGGTGGTGATCGTCGACAACTTCGTCTACCTGGCCTACTTCCCGCTCATCCTGGTGTGCAAGCGGTGGGCGAAACCGTTCAACAAGTGGACGGGCGTCTCGCAGGCGCAGCTGGATCACTTCACGGAGGTCACGCAGCAGGTCGAGCGGAAGACGCACGAGGTTCACTTCAGCGACATTCTCACGCTCCTCGGCTGGGCCTTCGTGGCCATGTTGGCCGCGAACTGGATTTCGACCCTGATCCCGCCGCTGCCGCCGGTGCTCACCCAGAGAACATGGGCCCTGCTGCTCGTGACGACGTTCGGGATTCTCCTCTCGACCACGAAGCTCAGGGAGGTACCGGGCACGGAGCCCCTCGCGATGGCCTTCGTGTACATCTACATGACGATGATCGGCGCGTCGGCCGACCTCCGCGAGCTCGGAGGCGGGCAGTTCTTCCTGATCGCCGGCTTCCTGACGATCGGCGTCCATCTCGTGTTCGTGCTGGTCGGCGCGAAGCTCCTGAAGCTCGACGTGAGCATGGCGGCCGTTGCCAGCGTCGCCTCCGTCGGCGGAGCTGCGTCAGCCCCAGTGGCCGCCGGCTACCACCGCGAGGAGCTGGTGCCGATCTCCATCATGCTGGCCCTGATCGGCTACGCGCTCGGCAACTACCTGGGAGTTGCGACGGCGTATCTGTGCAACATGCTGGGGTGAGCCCGGGCGCTCACACGATCGGCTGACCGAAACTCCCTGGGGGCTCCGGCCGTAGAGACCGGTGGCACGCTGAATCCGCCGCCGGCGCCACGTGCGTGGTTGTGGGGCGGTGTGGACCAAGGGTCGAAGGGGTCAGCCATGGACGGGTTCTTCAAGGACGTCAGGTACGGCGTCCGCATGCTCATCGCCTCGCCGGTACTCTCTCTCATCGCCATCGTCGCTTTCGCTCTCGGAATCGGCCTGACCACGACAGTGTTCAGCATCGTCAACGGGGCCATGTACAAGGGCCTGCCGTTCCCGGAGGGCGACCGCATCGTCTCGATCTGGCGCACGAACCCGGAGCGCGACGTCGAGCGGGGGGGCGTCCCGCTGCACGACTTCGTGGAGTACCGGGATCAGCAGACGACGCTGGCCTCGTTCGGAATGTGGGGCGGTGGCGCCGTCAACCTGGTGGGGGCGGACGACAAGCCGGAGCGCTACCAGGGCGCCCTCGTGACCGCGAACATGTTCGACATCCTGCAGGTCGCGCCGGCTCTGGGCCGCGGATTCCTGCCCGGGGAGGACGAGCCGGGGGCCGAGCCCGTGCTGATCCTCGGGTACGAGGTGTGGCAGGAGAAGTACGACGGATCGCCAGACGTGATCGGGATGACCGTGCGTACGAACGGAGAGCCGCGCACGATCGTGGGCGTGGCGCCCGAGGGATTCCAGTTTCCGATCGAGGCGGAGATCTGGGCCCCCATAGAGGTCGACCCGCTGGCGAGCGAGCCGGGTGACGGTCCGCAGTATCCCGCTTTCGGGAGACTCCGGGAAGGGGTCTCGCTGGACGCCGCATCGGCCGAGTTCGCCACCATCGGGATGCGCCTCGAGTCCCAGTATCCGGAGGCCAACGAGGGATTCGCGCCGATCGTGGAACCCTACACCAAGTTCGTGATCGGCGACGAGATCTTCGGCCTTCTCATGACCATGCTCGGGGCCGCCATCGGGGTGCTGCTGATCGGATGCGCCAACGTGGCCAACCTCCTGTTCGCGCGCGCGGCCGTCCGCGGGAAGGAAGTGGCCGTCCGGTCCGCGATGGGCGCGGGACGGCGTAGGATCATCCGCCAGTTGCTGGTGGAGGTCGGCGTCCTGTCGGCCATCGGGGCCGCCGCGGGAGTCCTGATCGGCCTTGGAGGCGTCGCCTGGTTCAATCGCGCCGTGGCCACGAACCCACCCCCGTTCTGGATGACGTTCGACCCGGACGGGCGCGTCATGGTGTTCGTGGTCATCGTCACGGCGCTGTCGGCCGTGGTCGCCGGGCTCTTCCCCGCCTTGCGGGCGACGGGCCGGGGTATGAACGAGGCGCTCAAGGATGAGGGGCGTGGCTCCTCCGGACTCCGCATGGGCCGGGTGACCTCGCTGATCGTGATCGCCGAAGTCGCCGTCTCGTGCGGCCTCCTGATCGCCGCCGGCCTGATGATCAAGAGCGTAGCGCAGCTCCGCACGGTGGATTTCCCGTTCGCCGTCGAGAGCATCTTCACGGCGCGTCTCAATCTGCCCCAGTCGGACTACGAGGACGCGGCGGCTCGCACGGCTTTCTACCGCGAATTCCTCCAGCGCCTGCAGGTCACTCCGGGCGTCGAGGCCGCGACGCTCTCGGACGGCCTGCCCGCGCGCGGAAACGGAATGCGGGTCTTCGAGATCGAGGGCGGCGAGTATCCCACGGAGCGCGACTACCCGAGCGCCCGTGAGGGAATCGTCACTCCAGGCTACTTCGCGACGTTCGAGACGCCGATTCTCGACGGACGCGCCTTCGAGTTCTCGGACACCAAGGACAACCTGCCCGTAGCGCTCGTAAATCAGAGCTTCGCGCGGGAGTTCTTCGAGGGTGACGAACCCCTCGGCAAACGGTTCCGCATACGCCAGGGCGACGACGTGTACGACTGGATGACGGTGGTCGGCGTGGTGCCGGACCTCAAGATGGAGGGAATCGGGAACAACAACGAGAGCCCGGCCGGCTACTACGTGGCGGTGGATCAGTTCGCCGAGATCCTCGGAAACACCGTGAGCGTGGGAGTGCGCACGGCGGGCGACCCCGGAGGCATGGCGTCGCGGGTGCGAGAGACCGTGGCCACCATGGACCCGAATCTGCCCATCTACGACGCGCTGCCGATGCAGCAGGTAATCGACC
>JAMJQR010000186.1 GCA_023554335.1 Candidatus Benthicola marisminoris | reverse complement strand
GGTTGCACGGGGCGCGCTCGGATATCGCTCAGGTACCCGTCATTCGTCTCTCCCACCACCGGGTTGATCGACCGGACGTCGGACATCCCCTCCGCAACCAGCAGCGTGTCGACGAGCGCGTCGGCCACTCGGAAGACGCTGAGCGTGCCGGTCAGCAGAATCGGGGTCTCGATCTGGCCCAACTCGTTAACCTGGCTGAGCCCAACGAGCTTGCCGAAGCCGTTGCGCACGACCACGGCTCCGCGAACCTTGTCGAGAAAGAGGTTGCCCGGGTGAGGAAGCACGGCGGTCACTCCCGTGCGAATGGAGTCCCCCAGCACGATCGTGCTGTGACCAACCTCCACTCCCGCGACGTCGGTGATCGCGTTGAACGGACCCGGCTGCATCAGCCCGATCCGAATACCAGCGTCCCGGGCTCTTGGACGGGACTCCTGCGACTCTGCTGAGGGCGCGGCCAGGAGGAGCATGACACAGAGGCCGGCCGCCTTCCGGGCCGCCGCCCTCGCGCAAGGCCTACGGTTCACGGCCTCTGGCAACCGGAACGCGTATACTCGCGCTCGACGTCCTGTACACCCGCATACAGCCGCTCGTCGCGAGTCGCGAGCTCCTCCGGCAGGCGGCCCCGGAACCGCGCCCTGCCCTGGACGTTGTAGTCGATCCAGAGATCCTCGACTTCAACGTAAGACGCCGCGAGCTCGGTGCAGGTGGCCGTGCCTCCGTCCACGGCCACGGCCAGACCATAGAAGCGACTGACAGCCTCTAGCAGCGTATCACCCAGCCGCTCCATGTCTTCAATCGTGGCCTCAGGTTGGGTGGAGTCTGCCGCGGCCGGCTCCCCGGCAGCCTCCCCGGCCCCCGGAACACCTCCACCTTCTGCTCCATCTCCACCCGCTGGAAGCTCTCCATCGCCTGCTTCGGAAGAGGTGCTCGCCGGTGTGTCCCCGGACGCGGCCAGGTCCGCCTCATCACCGCCCCCCGTGGCTGGGAGGACGAAGACCACCAGGCTCACGGCGATCGCGACCACAGCCAAAAGAGCGGCGGCTGCCATCGCGACACGGCGCGAACGCGGCTCCTTCTTGCCGGGCTTCGTGATCGCCTCCGGCTCCGGCTCGTCGATACGGCCCGCCGGCTCCAGAACCTCCTCTTCCGGCTCGTCCCAGTCAGGCTCCACCTCCTCCACGTCGGGCTCGACGTCCAGGGCGGGAACCGGTTCGGAAGACTCGGACTCGGTGACGAACGACTCCAGGTCCGCGTCGGCGGCCAGTGGCAGGGATACGTCGGCGGCAGCTTCCGGGTCGTCCCAACCAGGCTCGGGCAGGGTGTCCAGGTCATCGTCGGCCGCCGGTACCGCTTCCGCCGCCTCCTCGAGGTCATCGTCGACCAGTTCGACCTCAGGGAGACCGTCGAATTCGTCCTCGATCAGGTCGTCCAGCGCTGGACCCGGATCATCCTCGACCGCGTCGATCTCAGGAAGGTCCGGGAGTTCATCCTCGACCGCGTCGATCCCGGAGAGGTCAAGGAGATCATCGTCGACCAGGTCGACTTCCGGAAGAGCCTCAAGATCATCCTTGGGCTCGCTAGCCACGGGAAGGTCGACCGGCGCTTCTTCGAGCGCTTCCTCGAGCAGGTCGTCCAGGTCGCCGGGCACCTCGTCGATCGCCTCCGGCTTCCGGTCCGCGTCGGGCTCCATGCCCACCTCCGGAACGATCGGAAGCGTGGGAGCGGGCTCCGATTCGAGCACGATGGTCTGCGGCGTTTCCTCCGGCGGATCGGGACGGGCGGGTAAATCCCGCTCGATGGTGTCGTCTGTCTCGAAGTTGGCCCAGTCCAAGAAGGAACGCCGCACACCCTTGGCAAGCAGCGATTCGTTGCTGACCATTTCGTAGAAGGCGAGCGGAACTCCACCGTCGAGACCGTGCCGGGTCCGGCGGAAGCAACCGCCCGACGGACGTTCGTGATCCGTGACAAACAGAAGCGCCACGTGCCACGGCTCGCCGAAGTGCTTTTCGTGGGTAGCCAGATCGTGGTCCGTCAGAGCGGGATCCCCCGATCTGTGCCTGTGGTACCAGCCCGCGAGGATCCCGCGCCTGCGGTCGACCTCCAGCTGCATGGCAACGATGGCCTCACCGGGGATCTGCGGGTCCGAATCCTCCGCGAGGGCGAACTTCGACGGCACCGCCGAACTGACGATGACGTAACGGCGGCCCGTATCAGGATCCTCGCAGAGGTCCCCTACAAGGAATCCGAACGGCTCTTCGGTGGAACTGGCGTTCCAGAGATGCTGGTGGATGGTCTTGAACGCACGTTGATCCACGAACACGTCATAGGAACCCGCCGCGGCGTTCCTTTCCGGAGCCGGGACCGGCTTCCAGTGGACGCTGCGCAGCAAGGGCCTGGGCTTCCAGACGTGATAGGCTCCGGTCTCCAGCTGCTCGTCGCCGGGGACTCTCCACTCCGACGGCTTCGGAGCCTCGCTCTGATCTTCGTTCATTCCCTCTCCGCCCGACGTGCGATCGGCTCGAATCCGGCCGCTGGGCGCGGCTTACCGCGGGACCGGTCACAAAACGCCCCGCGCTTTCGGGAAAGGTCGCGATTCCCGCGCAATGAAACAACCCGCGGGTCGCCGGTGTTGACATGCACGGACCCCGTGGCCAGTGTCGCAGTCGTGACGCGGCCGGGCGTTTCAGGAACCTTCAATGGGAGCCACCATGCGAGGCTTCGTCGTCGCGGCGGCATTCGGTGCTCTTCTTCAGACCTTTGGCGCGCCCTCGGAGGCTTCTGCCCAGGGCCGGTTCGATCCTCGCCGTGACGCCCGGTTCATGCTCGACGCCAACCTAGCCTACGTTCTGGTCACAGGGGACGTCGGGGACAGCCTGGACGGCGGTCCAGGAGTCGAGCTTGCCGCCCTGTATCAGCTTGGCGAGGTCCCTCTGCGTCTCGGCGGCGGCGCCGGGTATTCCCGACACAAGATCCAGGAAGAGGACGGCTTTTCCAATCGCTACGACGTCTTCGCGGTGGCCGAGCTGCTCCTGTTCAGCGAGGAGACCGAGATGATCCCGTACATCCAGGGGCGAGCGGGATGGATGCAGCTCAGCAACAGCCTGGACGGGATCTCAACCAAGGTGAGCGGACTCGAGCTCGGAGCGCTGGTGGGAGTGGACATGCCCGTAGCCGAAAGCATCTCGATCGACGTATCGGGCCACTTCAGCTGGTTCACCGGCGGGGACCTCAACATCAACGGGATATCGGTACCCGGAACCTCGCGGTCGGGCTCCCTCTTCGCGATCCGGGCCGGCGCCTTCTTCTTCTTCTGACGCCCCGGCGTCGGGCGTCAGCTGACCTCCACGCGTGACCCGGATCCGCCGAGGAATCGAGACGGCCGGGCCTCCAGCAGCGACTCCGTGAACTCCAGCCTCTGCTCGAGCTGTTGGATCTTCAGGTTCTGCGTTTCGAGCAACACCTTCACGTGCTCGTGGTGCAGCTGATCATCCACGACCTGTTTCTTCGCGAGGGCGTTCGCCTCCATCACGTTTCCGAGCCGCTTGGTGAGCGGCCGAAAGATCAGGACTCCTGCAAAGGAGAGGATGAACGTGATCGGTACCAGCGCGATGAAGAACTCTTCCATCAATCTCTCCTTCAGGAGACGAGGGCTATTCGTAACGCAGCGACTCGACCGGATCCATGCGCGCGGCCTTCCTCGCCGGCAGGAAGCCGGAGAGAAGTCCGATCAGCATCAGGATGGAGCCGCACGCCAGCGTGATCGTCCACGACAGCTTCGGATTCGCGATGTAGTTCATCGCAGGATTCGAGGCCGGTATTGCGTCGACCAGAAGCACGGCCCCGACTGAAAACAGCATGCCGGCCGTGCCTCCGATCACCGAGATCGCCAGAGCCTCGAACATGAACTGCGCCATGATGTGTGACTTGCGTGCGCCAACGGCCAGCTTCACGCCGATCTCGCGCGTGCGCTCCTTCACCACCACGTACATGATGTTGGCCACACCGACACCAGCCACGATGAGCGTGAACAGGCCGACGAGACCGAGAAAGACCTGGATGCCCATTCCGATGGCCTGGGTCTGCTCGGCGTCCTCGATAAAGTCCCAGATCCCCAGAGCGCGCTCGTCTTCCGGATCGAAACGGTGCCTGGCGCCGAGCACTTCGTAGATTTCCTGCTTCGTGAGCTCCGCGCGCTCCACGCTCTTCGGCTTGAAGAGCAGGTGGTTGACGTAGCGATCGCCGTACATCGCGCGATACGTGCTCGCCGGGATGATCGCCCTATTCTCATCCGGGCCGTTGTTGTTGCTGTCCTGGAACTTGGCTTGCATGACGCCCACGACGGTGAACGGGACGCCCTCCAGCTCGAGCTCCTTCCCCACCGGGTCCTCGGTCCCGAAGATCCGGTAGGCGATCGTATCACCCAGGAAGAGAACGCGCCGTCTCTCGTCCACGTCCGCCTGGTTTATGAAACGGCCTCCGGCTTTCGGGAACATCCTCCGCATCTCGGAGAACGGCGGGTGCACGCCTTCCATGTAGGTCGTGGTCTTCACGTCGCCGTAGCTCAGGGTAACGCCCCAGCGCCCGTACGATGGGCTCGCCGCTTCGATCTGGTTCACGAAGCGGAGCACGAGCTGCATGTCGTCTTCCGTCAGCGGAATGCGCCTTCCCCTGGGCAGACCCTCGAAATCGCGGCTCGTCTGCCCTCCCCAGACCATGAAGATCCGCTCACCCGCGTTCAGAAGCCCGCGGTTGATGGTTCGCCGGAGCCCTTCCCCGAAGGCGAGCAGGAGGACCACTGCGATCGTTCCCCAGGTGATGGCGAACATCGTGAGGAGGGCCCGTGTCTTGTGGGCCTTCAGGTCTCCGAGGAACTCGGACAGCAGAATGCGCCACATCGAATCAGCTCACGATCTCAGGCATTCGACGGGATCCAGGTTGGCGGCCTTCCGTGCCGGGAAGTAGCCGGCCGCCAACCCGACGAGTCCAAGAAGTGCCATGGTGACGAGGGCAACTACGGGCGAGATCTGCGGAGTGCCGATGAACTCCTCCATGTCACCGAACGACACCAGCCTTACCAGGCCAAGCGAGAGCAGAAAGCCGAGGCCGCCGCCGAGCATGGTGATGGCCGTCGCTTCGAGGAAGAACTGACGCAGGATGTCGGGTCGCCTGGCTCCGACCGAACGCTTGATCCCGATCTCGCGGGTACGCTCCCGCACGACCACATACATGATGTTGGCCACGCCAATGCCCCCTACCGTCAGCGTGAAGGATCCCACAATCGCGAAGAAGATGTGAAAGCCCATGAACAGGTACTCGAACATCTTTTCGAATTCGGTGGTGTCCCAGATCGGCAGCGCGTCCTCGTCGGCCGCGTCGAAGCGGTAGCGCCGTCCCATGACTTCCCGCACGCGCCCCTCGGCCCTGCGGGAAGCGTCCGCACTCGCGGTCTGATACACGATGTTGTTCAGGTATGCATGTCCGAACATCGCGTGATGGGTGGTGCCGGGGATGAAGACGCGGTCGCGGTCCCTTGAGCTGTACGAGGAGCTCTGCTGCTTCGGCTTCATGACTCCGACGATGGTGAACGGGGTCTCCCCGATCATGATCTGGCGGCCGATGACGTCGACGCCGGGGGCCTCGCCCTCGAACAGGAAGTCCCGGGCCCGGTTGCCGAGCACTGCGACCCGTCGCCGCTTGTCGATGTCTTTCTGATTGATGAAGCGGCCGCCGAGGTCAGGTATCACGTTCCGCATGAACGTGTAGTCGGGCCACACGCCGGCCACGTTGGGACGAAGAACCTGGCGTCCGAGGCGGACCGGCGTTCCCCACCGTGAGTACTCGGGGCTGATGCGGTCGATCTCCGCCACCTGGTCCCGGATGATCCAGGCATCGTCCTCCCGAAGGCGAATGGGGCGTCCGTCCGGGAAACCCTCGAAGGTCCGGGTCGTGGTGCCCCCGAACATCATCACCACGCGGTCCCCGAGACCGTGAAACCGCTTGCGCGTCTGTTTCTCCAGACCGACCCCGAACGCCAGGAGCACGACGACCGCCACGGTTCCCCAGGTGATCCCCAGGAGCGTCAGGGTCGTGCGGAGCTTCTGAGAGCGTACGTCCGCGACGAACTGGCCAAGCGCGGCCGCGATCCGATTCACTCGATCTCCCTAGGGGGCGGCTCGACGACCAGCTCCCCTTCCTCCAGTCCAGAAACCACTTCGATGTTCAGCGCGTCCGAAAGGCCCGTCTCGATCTCACGCTCCTCGGTGACTTCGCCCGTGAGAACGGTGACCCGTGCTCCGTCCTCTTCGAAACGGATCAGGCGCTCCGGAATCACGAGCACGTCGTCCCGCCGATCGATGATGATGTCAACGTTGGCGGAGTAGCCGGCGCGCAGCGTGGCACTGTCCAGCTCGGTGAGCCGCACCTCGATGGGGAACACGGTCGCGTTGTCCTCGTTCCGCGCCTTCAGGGAGATCGAGTAGACCTCTCCCCGGACCTTCGCCTCAGGCAGGGCTCCCACCTTGATGTCGGCGGGCATGCCCTCCTCGAGCTTGCCGACGTCGATCTCATCGACGGTTCCGCGGAAGAGGAGGTCGCTCATCTCGGCCATCGTGATGAGGACCGTGCCCTCCTGGAAGTTGCTCAGCGGAACGACGGGATCGCCGCTCTCGACCCGTGTTTCGAGAACGAATCCGTCGATGGGGGAGCGGATCACCCCTTCGATGTTCCGGTCCGCGATCCGGACCCGCCCGGTCTCGAGCAAGGCGATGCGTTCGCGGGCCATCTGTACCTGAATTCGGCCCCGGTCGTACTCGCGCTCGGAGAGCTCCAGCTCTTCCTGCGTGATGAAGTCGCGATCCCGAAGCTCCCGCTTGCGCGCGAGGTCACGCTCCATGTTCTCGAGCTCGACCTCCCGCAGCTCCACCTGGCGACTGGCCTCGGCGAGCTCGATGGGAGTGGGGTTCGGCTTGACTTCGAGCAGGCGCGCTCCGGCGTTGACGAAATCGCCATCCTCCACGAACAGATCGCGCACGACACCCGAGATCTGCGACTTGACGCTGATCTCCACGTCGGGCTCGATGTTGCCGATCGCAAGAGCCTTCTGGACGATCGAACCGCGCGTGACCTCCACGGTGACGGGGCCCTCGTTTCCGTTGCCCGCCCTGAGAATGAACGCGGCGGCGCCCACCCCTACGATCAGAAGGAAGCCCATCCCGCAGCCAACCTTGGTACGCGTCTTCATGAGGCTCTCCGTGCAGCCCACGTGGATCCCCGTGGGCGATCACTGGTCAGCGTTGCGCGGCCGGGAAGGTGCTGGCCGCCCGCAGCTCATCACCGGTCGGCACAGCCGACCACGTGTCCCCGTACGGTCGCTGGGGTGGCGGAAGTTTCACGACGCTGGACGGCACGGCCGCCGCCCGGTGTCAGGGTGTCTGACGCCCGCGCGCCAGGTAGCGGACCACGGAAGACAGGCCGTACAGCCCCGCCGCCAGGAGGATGATGAACGGTCCGGTCGGGATGTCCAGCCCGATGCTGGCCGACAGCCCGTAGGAGGCGAAGAGTCCGGCCGTGATGCACACGCCGCCCACTGCCGTCGCCAGGAACATCATGCGATCAAGACCGCCTACCCAGTGCCGGGCGATGGCCGCCGGGATGGTGAGAAGCGCAATCACGAGGATTACGCCGACAACCCGTATCAACACGACTACGGTCACGGCCGTGAGGCCAAGCAGGAGAAGGAAGAGAGTGGCCACCGGCACCCCGGCCACCCAGCTGAACTCCTCATCGAACACGACGGCCTGGAGAGGGCGGTAGAGCCTCCATACGACCAGGAGCAGAAACACGTCCAGCGCAGCCGTAAACCACAGGTAGGCCGACGGCACGAACAGGATGTTGCCGAACAGGTAGCTGAGCAGATCCGGTGTGGCCCCGGGGGCGAGGGACGCGAAGACGATCCCGAGCGCCATACCCACCGCCCAAACCATCGCGATCAGGGTATCGAGGCCCTGGCGCATCTTGAGCTCCGCGGCGCCGATACCGAGGGCTGACAACAGGCCGAAGGCCAGTGCGCCCGCCATCGGGGGGAAGCCCGCCAGGTAGCCGAGCCCGATCCCACCGAACGCCGCATGCGCCAGCCCACCGGAGATGGAAGCCATACGGCGCGCGACCACGAAGGTGCCGACAATTCCGCTCGCGACGGCGGCGAGCAAGCCGGCCGCCAGGGCTCTCTGAAAGAACTCGTACTCGAGTGCGCCCGTCATGCCGGCTCCGCACCGTGGGCGGGAAGAACCCGGTGAGGGTGCCCGTGTGCCACCAGATCCACCGGGCAACCGTAGGCCAGCTCCACCATCTCTTCGGTCAACTCTCGCGAATGGTGGTAGTGAAGCTGGACGTTGAGACAGGCGACGGTCTTCACGTAGCGGGAGATCACCCCGATGTCGTGTGAAACCAGAACGATTGATAGTCGGTCGGACAGCTGCTCCAGAAGCTCATAGACGGAGCGACCGATCCGAGTATCCACGCTCGCCGTAGGTTCGTCGAGGAGCAGGATCCTTGGCTCCGAGGCCAGGGCTCGGGCGATCAGTACCCGCTGCAGCTGCCCTCCCGAAAGCTGGCCGATCTGCTCGTCTGCCAGGTCGCCGAGATCAACTTGATCCAGTGCGTCCCGGGCCGCCTCACTCGCCTCGTCCGCACTTTCCTGGCGCCCGAGCCCGAGCCGGCCCATCCGCACCGTGTCGAGCACGTCGATGGGAAAGGCAGCGTCGAATCGGGCATACTGCGGAACGTAGCCGATAAGCCCTCGGCTCTCGGAGGGAGGACGTCCGAAGACCTGAACGGTGCCGCGGTCGGGCGACAGCAGTCCGAGGATGATCTTGAGCAGAGTGGTCTTTCCGCCGGCATTCGGCCCGATGATGCCCAGGAAGTCACCCTCGTCGATGCGAAGGTCGACCGAATCCAGTGCGGGCGCCCGTCCGTAGGCGTAGCTCACGCCCTCGAGTAGAACCGGAGGCGTGCTCAAGGCCTCACCACCCTGGACAACACCGAGATCGCGTCCCCGTACAACCGCACCCAGTCGCGAGCCAGCGGATCGAGCGTCACCGCTTCACCTCCGAGTTCACGGGCCACGAGCGCCGCAGCCTCGAGCGAAAACTGCTGCTGGACCAGCACGTCCACGAGGCCCAGGTCTCTGGCCCGCTCGACGATCCGGGCGAGCTCTGACGGCCCCGCGTCGCTGCTCCCGTGATCCAGAACGGCAATCTGGTCCAGACCGTACGATCGGGCGAGGTACCCCCAGGCAGGGTGCAGGACCACGAAGCTCCCGCCAGCTCGAGCCCCCAGCGTCCGGTCTCCCACCGCCTGAAGCGAGTCCATATCTGTCTCCAGGGCGCTCAGGGCGTCCCGGATCGCGGCTTCCTCTGCCGGGACCTGCGACCAGAGCGTCTCCGCAATCCTCCCTGCCACATCCCTGGCACAGGGAATGGAGAGCCAGACGTGCGGATCGTCGGGCTCCAGCTCGCATCCCTCAGCGGACGACAGCACGACCGTCGGACCGGAACCGACGAGTCCGGCGAGCCACGTTCGCTCCCAGGTGAAGGCCGGGTGTCCAACGGCCACGTACACATCGGCTTCGGAGGCAGCGCGCAGGCTGGACATGGAGGGCTCATGTGTGACCGGACTCGCTCCCGGCGGAATCATGACCGTGACCAATGCCTCCGGCGGAGCCAACCGGTCCACGAGCCCGGCCAGAGGGGCCACGGTAACGGCCACTCGGAGACCCGGGGCTGCCTCGCCGGGGCCACAGCCGGCCACCGGCCCGGCGAGCCCCACGATGCACACCCACAGGCATCGCGCCCATCCTGCAGCCCATGTAGTATGCCTCATCGTACCCGCAATGCAGATTCCACAGTTAGCTGAGATCCCTCGGATGAACCATACCACGTCACGCCCCGAATCGCTCAGATTTGCCAGGATCAGCCAGGGCCTGGCACTACTGGCCGGACTCTGGCTGCTCGCAGGGTGCAGCAGCGTTCCTTCCAGGTCTGCCGATCCTGGCGTCGCCGAAGACGAACTCCTCGTGCTGGTGGCCTTCGACGGCTTTCGCTGGGACTACCCCGACCGTGGTGTGAGCCCGAACCTGGCGGCCCTGGAAGCAAGGGGCGTTCGCGCGGACGGATTGATACCGTCGTTTCCGACCAAGACGTTCCCCAACCACTACACCATGGTCACGGGACTGGTGCCGGACCGTCACGGGATCATCGCGAACACGATGTGGGATCCTGAGTTGAAGACCGGCTTTTCCATGT
>JAMJQR010000022.1 GCA_023554335.1 Candidatus Benthicola marisminoris | reverse complement strand
CCGATGGCGGCTTCGGTCGCACAGGCAAGGGTGAAACGGTGGGGTAAGAGCCCACCGCGCGCGCCGGCGACGGCAGCGGCACGACAAACCCCACCGGGAGCAAGGCCGAGCAGGAGCGAGCGGCGGCCCGCCGCGTTCGAGTTCCGGGTAGGCTGCACGAGGCGTCGGGTAACCGGCGTCCCAGAGAGATGACCCCGCGGGCCGTCAGGCCCGTCACAGGACCCGGCTTATCTCCCTCCGCTTCACTCCGACGTTCTGAAACGGATCTCTCGCTGGCCGACCGGCAGGTCGATCGACGCGGATTCACCGCCCCGGAGCGCGATCGTCACCGGCTCAGGTGGAACGGACCGACCGGGTAGCGATTCTGGATCGATCGTTATCGTGAAGACTCCGGGTCGCATCGAACCGAGGACGCCCGACCCATCGCTCCCGCTCTGCACTGTCCAGCTTTCTCCGGCCGAATTGCGAATGGTCACTGCGACATCCGGCATAGGCAGCTCGATCGGGTCCCGGATCCGGTCGCCATCGAGGTCCTGGAACAGCGAGAATTCAAGGCTCACTGGCCTGTGTACCGGAATCTGGACCAGGGGCTCATCGAATGACGGCAGAGTGACAGGGGGAAGGTAGGCCGACCCGAGCGAGGCGGGATCGATGGTCAGCGGTCCGCGCGCCGCATCGGAATCGAATTCGAATCGGCCGTCTCTGGTGATCGCGTTCGAGCGACCCATCTGAAGCCGGATGCCATCCAGAGGCGACTCGCCGGAATCGTAACGGCCGTTGCCGTTGTCGTCCTCGAACACGAACCCCTGCAGCGAGTTTGGCTGGCGGACCGGTACGGGCAACGGAATCCCCTGCCGGATCCCCAGCGAATAGCGGTTCGCGGAGCTGCCGTAGGCTCCCTCCGTCCGCTCATATGCCGCAAGCACCGACAGACTGCGCGTGACATATGCCTGGACTCCCAGCTCTGTGGAGAGGCGACGGAGCGGGTCTCCTTGAGACAGCGATGTCGTGACGGAGCCGAAGACGTCGAGGCGATTCACAGGCTGGACGGATCCGGCCACCTGCAGCGACACGTTGCCGCGTGTCAGCGGGTCGCGATAATAGAGCAGACCGGCGCGTCCCCAGCTTCGGTTCGAGCGCAGATTGTAGCCGCCATTGAAGTGCAGTAGCAGCCCCCGGTCCAGACTCGTCACCGACTCTCCGATCTCGAGCCGGGCATCGATGAAGCCGGTGCCGATCGAGCGGCTGGCGACGCCTTCCACGCTACGAGATGCGAACGGTATCGCTCCGTCGGCCGACTGCATACGAAAGCGCACCTCATAGCGGTCGGGGCCATCGAGGAAGAAGGCACCCCAGTTGAGACCCCGGATGCGGCTGGCCTGCAGCCCGGCAGTTCGCGGCCGGTCGACCACATAGGCTTCTGCGAGCAATCCGTGGTCGGATGCGAGTGGAACCATTCCACTGGCCCGTAACTCCTCTGGCGGCAGGTCACGTTCAGCGGACACAGAGGGGCGGGCTCTCGCCGACAGCTCGAACAGGCTGGCGCCGTCGCTGTACGAGTAGCGTGCGTCCACGGCGGGCCCTTCCGCGGCCTCCACCGAACCAGGATAGGCGAGCTGCATCCAACCCGCATCTATGCGAAGCTGGTGAGAAGAGGGCCCCGGCGAGCGATAAGTCAGAAGAGCGGATCTCAGATTCCGTTCCGGGGAGAAATCACTTCGTCCGCGAGACTCGGACACGGCTTCGAATCCGAAAGCGCCGGCCGGTATGCGCACCTCGCCTCCAGCAAGGTATTGCTCACCGTCGACCGTGTTGCCCCTCGGATCCAGCGGGACAGCCGCCTGGGCACGCAAGGCAATCGGTCCAAGCGCGGCCTCGATCCCCCCCCCGGCGCCCTGGAGAGCGTACCCCGTCAATGCGGAGGTCTTCGAGTACAGTTGGCCGACGCCCAACCGAAAGCGCGAAGTGGAGAGCTCGGCTAGAAACCGCGGTCCTAACGGATAGCCACGAAATGCGAAGACGCTGGTCTCTTCCGGAGCGCTGTGCGCCCGGACCGAGACGCGGACTCCGGGATAGAGCATGCCGGCGCTCTCGACAGCGTAGGCCGGAGTTGAAGCACGCCCGTCCGAACCCGGATACAGACTGGTTCCTACGAATACGCTGGTGGGAATGCTCGCCCACTGATCCAGGAGACCTTTCTGGTCAAAGACCGAGACCTCGGTCCGATCGTGGGAAGAGGCGGTCTCTCCATGCGCCGTCATGAGGATTCCTTCTCGCGAGCCCGAGAGATCAGACTGCCTTGGTCGCACGGTGAAGGATCCGGATACCGATTCGAAGGGTCCAAGGGTGACCGCGGGGAGCAGGTCCACGACCTCTCCGAGCCTCGTATCGACCGACAATTCGACACTGTCGGGAGCGTTTCCCGAATTGGTGAGCGTGAATTGGACAGGCAGATCTTCGCCTATGCGCGCTTCTTCCGCCTTCGGCGCGATGCGGAGTGTGAGACCGGGTATCCGCGAGACCTCGACGAGGACGGATACAAGGTCGGTAGTGGATTCGGAATGAAATCTCGCGGTCAGGGCGACGTGCTCGCCGGCCGTCACCCGGGTCCCGACGCTGAGCGTCACGGGAAGAACAGCCAGTTCACCGGGTTCCAGATCGAGCTTGCCTGACTTCTCTCCGAGCAAGCGAAACCCGGCTCCCGGTTCTATTTCATACTCGATTCCTTCCGATTCCCGCGCCATCACCCTGGTGGCCCCGGGGAGAGCGATCGGCAGAGTGACGACTGAAGCTGGATCCACCCTGGCATGCGACGCGAGGGGGTCCTGCGCCCTGAGCGGCGAGCAGATGAACAGCAACGCCAGCAGAACGGTTCCTGCGCCTCGCGATGACATGGTTCAGTCAGTTGGAGGCGAGGGTCAGTGCCATCACCGAGCTGTAACTTCCAGGCTCGTCCGTCCAATCGACGCGGACCCGGAAACGAACCTCTACCTGGGACCGCCCCCGGCCGCGCGCCACAACCTGGTCCGAGGTGGACGCCGGCTGCCATGCCGAGCCTCCCGCCGACCAGTATTCCACGTCAGACGAGGGCTTCCCCGCACCACCCATGAAAGGTTCCGTGACGCGGAGGCACAGTTCCCAGTCTCGCGGTGTGCCGCGAGGGATGATGGTCACGGTCATCACGCCCGCTTCCACCTGTCCGGCGTCGAGATCGGCTGGCGAAGGGATGGGAGCGATCAAGACCTCGGGAGCCGGACGAAGGTGGAATCTGCCGCCACCGCCGCATGTTCCCTGAGAGTGGCCGCGCGAAGGAATCAGGAAGAGCAATCCCAGGAAGCCGGCGATGCCGATCCGCCAGTACATCGGCCTACTCGACGACTCGAAAGTCGATCTGCGTCCCGGAGAGGTAGTCTGCGCCGAAGTCCAGAATCGGGACGGCCAGATAGCGCCCCGGTAGCAGTCCGGGGTCATCCACGACGACGCGAATCTTGCGTGTCCGTTCGGGGAGCACGCTGAATGCGTCGACAGGGTGCGACGCCACGATCTCACCCCGAAGGTCCCGAATCTCGACGATTCCGGAAGGTCGAAGTGGCCAGGCGCCCCCATTCTGCACCATGAATCCCACTGTCATGCCGAGAGTATCTCGCGTCACCGAACCTCCGAGGACTTCACCCTCGATCTCAGCGGAGTCGGAGAGACCATACAGTTTGGCTCCGATCCGCTGATTCACCAGAATCGTCCCCTCCGACGACCCGCTCGTCTCGACGAGGACCATACTCCAGCACGTGTTGCCTCCCGGGTCGGGCGTGAGGGCTACGGAGACGGATCCGGCCTGACCCGCCGGGACTGAGAAAGCATCCGGTGCGATCCGGACCCTGTCCCCGCAGCTGCGCGGCCGGGACCCATGCTCCCAGAACTGGTGCTCGCCGGTCTCAGACATGTCGAAGTCCAGCGCGTAGGCCCTGAACTGCATCGTGTTCTCGCCCTCGTTGCGCACTTCGAGGCGAACTGGTTCCTCGTCAACGGCTGGAATCTGAACGATCACGGGGCTTACGGAGAACTGCGCAGCCGCCGGCGTCGCGCCCATCAGCAACAAGAGGCCGGCCAAGCCCGCGAGAGCTGACCGGCCATCGGTTCGCGGATTGCAGCAGGTGAACACAGTCTGAGTCAGTTGGGGGTCGCCGTATACGTGACGACGATCGAGTAATTACCCGACAGTTCGTCGTAGCCCACGAGAGACCGCCAGGAGACGGGAATGTCGGGGTTCAGGCCGAAGCCACCCTTTACGCCCGTGCCTACATTCACTGCGTCGGTCACCGAATTCCAGGTGCCAGAGGCCGTGGACCATTCCAGGTCTCCGGCAGCCTTGCTTGACCCGGCCGGTCCGTTCCAGATCGTCACGCCCGGCGCCGGAGCTACGGTGATCGTGTGATCCACATTCCCGCGGTGCAGGACGGAGTGAGTAGCCGTCCCCGTATAACTGGCGTCGAATTCAGCGAAGTCAGGAGTCGGGAGCGACAAGGCGCTGCTCGTCACGTCGATGAACAGAAGTTCGGGAATCTGGAGACTGATCGTCGTGTTGACGGTCGCGGGCTGGGCCTTCGCGCTCTCGGCGTGGACGCTCAGGAGCCCGATCGTGGCCACGCACAGCAACAGCTTCTTCATGACTGGTCTTCCCCCGTTGGAGGTTGCATCGCCTCTCACCTTCAGAGCCGACGCGTCCGTTTAAGGCCGCGTGAGGGCCGAGTTCTCCAGTCGCGTTGGGCAAACGGCATTCCCCGCAGGTCCCAGACCGGCTAATCTGCGAGCTATTACTGCAATTAGGATTGTGTAAGCCTATTAATGTCAATGTGTTGAGAAACTCTCTCGTCCTCTGCTGGAAGCGGGACAGGGCTTGAGCCGGGTTACGGATCAGCCGAACGGCGGCAAGTGGGCCTCAAGTAATCGTGGTGTCCTGCAATAGCTGCTTGCGTTCGTCGGCTGAGACGGCTCGGTTGAGAGCTTGTCCCGCGCCCGGTATCTTCCGCCGCCTCATACGCTCCCGGCCTCGGAGCCCGTTCTCACCACGCAGAGATGGGATTGAGAGGGAGCTTGACCAGCCACGGATCCGGGATGGAAGCCGCCTTTCGGATCGAGCAACGGACG
>JAMJQR010000185.1 GCA_023554335.1 Candidatus Benthicola marisminoris | reverse complement strand
GAATAGTGTAGCGGACGTCCGTTCGCCGAGTCAGCGGCTCGTCTGCCGGCTCGCCACGACCGACACCCTCACGCGAGGCGGCGCCGCGCCGGTGAGCACTCCACTCGGAACCGAGGATCATCCGCTCCGCGTAGCCATCGTGGGGGCCGGTCCGGCCGGCTTCTTCACGGCGGATGCCCTTCTCAAAGCGCCCGACCTCGTCTGCTCCATCGACATGTTCAACCGCCTGCCCACGCCGTACGGACTGGTGCGGGAGGGCGTCGCGCCGGACCATCCGTCGATCAAGAAGGTCACCGCTAAGTACGACCGGGTCGCGGCGGAGCCCAACGTGCGCTTCTTCGGCAACGTGACCGTGGGCAGGGACCTGGATCGAGCAGCCCTGGGTAGGCACTACCACCACGTCGTCTACGCCTTCGGCGCGCAGTCGGACCGGCGGCTCGACATACCGGGCGAGGACCTGCAGGGCAGCCATCCCGCGACCGAGTTCGTCGCCTGGTACAACGGCCACCCCGACTTCGCGGACTGGGAATTCGACCTGTCGCACGAGCGGGTGGTGGTCGTGGGGAACGGCAATGTGGCGGTGGACGTGGCTCGCATCCTGGTCACGGATCCCGACGTGCTGGCGACCACCGACATCGCGGATCACGCCCTGGCTGCTCTGCGCGAGAGTCAGGTCCGCGAGGTCGTGATGTTGGGTCGCAGGGGGCCAGCGCAGTGCAAGTTCACGAGCGTGGAGCTGAAGGAGCTCGGCCGCTTGCACGGCGTCGGAGTGCGACTCAACGCGATGGATCTGGATCTCGATGATGCGAGCGCCGCCGAGGCGAAGAGAAGCCGGGTCGCCACCCGGAATCTGGAGATTCTGCGCGAGCTCACCCGGCGGCCGGCCTCGGACATGGACCGTGGCCTCGTGCTCCGGTTCCTCGCGTCTCCCGTGGAGATCCTGGGATCCGATGGGCGGGTGACCGGCGTTCGAGTCGAGCGCAACCGGCTGGTTCAAACCGAGAGTGGGTACATTCGAAGCGAAGGCACGGGCGAGATCGAGGAGCTGCCCGCGGGCCTCGTGCTGCGTTCCGTGGGGTATCGAGGCGTGCCGATCCCCGGCGTACCGTTTGACGACGAACGCCACGTGATCCCGAACGTTCGCGGTCGGGTCACCGATGGGCCCGGCGGCCGTCCCAGGCCCGGAGAGTACGCGGCCGGGTGGATCAAGCGGGGTCCGACGGGCATCATCGGCACCAACAAGCCCGACGCGGTCGAGACCGTCGAGGCCATGCTCGAGGACGCCGCGGCCGGCGAGAACATGGAGCCCTCGGATCCGGGGCCGGAATCGATACCGGAGCTGCTCGAGTCACGCGGCGTCCGCTTCGTCACCTTCGACGACTGGCGTAAGCTGGACGAGGCGGAGAGAGCGGCCGGCGAAGCTCAGGGGCGGCCGCGGGTGAAGGTGGTCCGAATCGAGCGCATGCTCGACATCATGGGGAGGTAGGGGATGGAGCTCAGATCGCTGGGGCCCGGCGCGGCGGACGTCACGTGCGTTGGTTTTGGAGGCATGCCGCTTTCGACGTCAGGGCGTCCGGACGAGGCGGATTCGGTCCGGGTCCTTCACGCCGCCCTCGACGCCGGCATGACCCTGATCGATACGGCCAACGTGTATTGCATGGACGACCGGGATATCGGTCACAATGAGCGGTTGATCGCCAGGGCCCTGAGGGAGTGGTCCGGCGACGCGGACGGTATCGTCGTGGCGACCAAGGGAGGTATGACGCGTCCAGCCGGCCGCTGGGAGCGTGACGCCCGCCCGGAGAGCCTCGAGGCGGCGTGCGAGGCATCCCTCGCGGCGCTGGGAGTGGAGGCCATCGACCTGTATCAGCTGCACGCCCCGGACCCGCGGGTCCCGCTGGAGGACAGCGTGGGAGCGCTGGCCGACCTGCGGACGGCGGGCAAGATCAGGGCGGTCGGGCTCTCCAACGTGTCCGTCGACGAGATCCAGCGCGCGTCGGCCATCGTCCCGATCACCAGCGTTCAGAACCGGCTGAGCCCGTTCTTCCGCGAAGCGATCGACGGTGGCGTGGTCGGTCACACGGCCGCGGAGGGAATGGGCTTTCTGGCGTACAGTCCCGTGGGTGGCGGGCGTCTCAATCGCAAGCTGCCGGATCACCCGGTCGTGGCCTCGATCGCGCGGGATCGTGGTGTATCTCCGCACGCGGTGGTGCTCGCATGGGTCATGGGCCTGTCGCCGAACGTACTGGTGATTCCGGGCGCCCGGACCATCCCGCACGCCCTGGATTCCATCGCGGCCGCGGATCTCGACCTCACCCCATCAGAAACCGAAGCCATTGAGGGCGCCGAGTTTTCCGTGGCCTGAAGGCAAGGGCAACGGGCGGGCGCATCTGGACGAGAAGCGTACCACAACGGAGGCAATCATGAAGCGGCTGCAAACCACCATCGGTCTCGCGATCGCGGCGTTCGCCGTGGCGGCGTGCTCGGGCAATCCGATGCCGGGCGACCAGGGTTACCCCTACAACATGACCGGCATGTACGACGCCTCCTTCGAGGCGATGGGGACGGTGTATGCGGGTCCGGCCGAGATCGCCACGTCCCCCGGCGGCCTGATCTACGGGACGATTCAGCTAGACGGCCCGGAAACGGTGCTCGGGGACATGGAGGGCTCGATCTCCGGCGACACGCTCACCTTCGCGTCGAATTACGAGCGAGGGGGCGGCTGCACGGGCATACTGAGCGGAGTCGGCCTGATCGCCGAGGGCGGAGGATCGGTCACGGGAGACGCGGTGGTGGACGACGACTGCTCGGGCGACCTGTTCGACGCCGTGTTCAGCATGGACCGCCAGGACGACTGAGCGGCCAGGCGCCACCGGAGGAAACCATGGGTGACCTGTCTGGGAAGCGGGCCGTCGTCTGCGGCAGCACGCAGGGGATAGGGCGGGCCTGCGCGGAAGAGCTCGCGGGCCGCGGAGCCGACGTGGTCCTGGTGGCGCGGAACGAGGAGGCGCTGCGCGAAGCCGCGGGTGCGCTGGCTACCCCGCACGGCGAGGGACATTCCTGGGTGTGCGCCGACTTCAATGACGTCGAGGAGGTTCGGCGGGGAGTCACGGAGCACCTGGAGCGGACCGGTCCGGCGCACATTCTGGTGAACAACACGGGCGGGCCGCCGCACGGGCCGATCATCGAGGCGGAGCCCGCGGACTTTCTGCGGGCGATTTCGGCGCACGTCGGCTGCGGCCAGGTCCTGCTGCAGGCGATGCTTCCGGGCATGCGCGAAGCGGGGTACGGCCGGGTCATCAACATCGTGAGCATCTCTGTGATCTCCCCGATACCGGGTCTCGGGGTCTCGAACACCACACGGGCCGCGGTGGCCAACTGGGCCCGGACCCTGGCGCACGAGCTCGGGCCCCTGGGCATCACCGTGAACAGCGTCCTGCCCGGGTACACGGCCACCGCTCGTCTCGAGGACCTCGCGGAGTCCATCGCGGAGTCGAGAGACTCGACGGTGGAAGAGGTGGAAGCGGACTGGCAGGCGGGGATTCCCCTGCGCCGACTGGCCGATCCGGCCGAGATCGCGGCGGTCGTAGGGTTCCTGGCTTCACCCGCCGCATCGTACGTGACCGGCGTGAACCTGCCGGTGGACGGAGGGCGCACCGCAGCGCAGTAGGTCGCGCGCAGACTGCAGAATTCAGGTGGGGAGCGTACGAAGCACGGCTCGCACCGGGCTGCCGTCGAAGTCCATCAGGCGCAGCGGAAGGGCGATGAGCTCGTACCGTCCCGCCGGCACGCCATCCAGCACGATGCCTTCCAGGATGTTCATGTCGTTCCGGCTCACCGC
>JAMJQR010000184.1 GCA_023554335.1 Candidatus Benthicola marisminoris | reverse complement strand
CGGCTGGCCAACTATCTCGGAGCGACGGCGGAGTTGATGCAGGTCCTGGCGAGAGCTTGCGGGCACGATCGGTTGTCCGGATTCGAGCTGCGGGACCTCACGACCTGGAGTCGGGAAATTTCGGATCTCACCGGCGTCCGTTACGCGGGCGTCTCGACGCCCGGAGGCAGTCAGCCATGAGCCCGTTCGCGCCGGACGAAGACAGCCGCGTCAGGTTTGCAGCACGCTGGATCCGCCTCGGCGATCCGGCTCCGGGGGCCATAGCCGACGCCCGTCTTCAGCTCCACTGGGCACTGCAGCTCCTCGGAGCGTTCGGGGAGTCGTTCGTACCTCACCGGTCGGACTACACCCACTCCGCGGCGACCTGGAGCCCGGAGAGGCGCGCCTTCCTTTCGGCCGAAGCGGGGCGCGGCGTCCCGATCCGCCTCGGTCTCGAGCCCGGGCATTTCACGTACCGATTGTTCGGACCGGGACCATCTGCGTCCGAGGCCTTCGACCTCAGGGGTCGGACACGCTCGGAGGCGGCGGAGTGGCTCCAGGCCGAGCTGGCGGACCGGCTGGGTGAATCGGCACAGGCATTCGTCTCCCCTGCTCCCGACATCCCATCGCACAGAGTGGGCCTCGGCGCCGAGTATTCCGCGGGGCCCGCGGAACTGGCCGAGGTGGAGCGCTGGTTCCACGACGCCTCTCTGCTCCTCGAGGCAGTGTCCGCCGCCGAGGAGGGGGCATCCGCCGTGCGCTGCTGGCCTCACCATTTTGACATCGCGGTGTTGATCGACCTGGATTACGAGGCGGATCCGCCGGTGGGCCCCGAGGACGCGCGATCCATAGGAATCGGGATGACACCCGGCGACGACTCCTACCCCGATCCCTACTTCTACGTGACGCCGTGGCCCTACCCTGCCGAGGACCAGCTGCCGAAGCTGCCCCCGCCCGCGACGTGGCACACCATGAACTGGATCGGAGCGGTCCTGACGGCCGAGAATCTCGTGTCCGCGGGCGACGAGGGAGCGCAGGCCACGCGTGCGGCCAGCTTCGCCCGGGCCGCCATCGCCGGGAGTCGCGCGCTCCTCAGGCGGACGGGTTGAAGTTGACACGGCCGAGGCGAGGAAGTAGGTAGGAGGCCATGAACGGACAGCGGCGGCACCACGGGCATCACTCTCACCACGCGAAGCGTGGACCCGGAGGCGTGTGCCCTTGAACTGAGCCGTATCCGCAGCGAAGACACGAAGGCGCCCGCTTCATCGGCGGGCGCCTTTTTTTGTCACCTGTGCCGGCAGCGGCAGCTCGAGCGGTCGGTCGGAGAGTTTGGAGAGATAGATGATGGTCAAGAGAAACGGCGACAGTTTGCGGATCGCCGTGCAGAGCAACGGGCGCCTGACGTCGTACAGCCTTGATCTGCTGCGCGGCATCGGGCTCGAGTTCGAGGATCACGAGCGCCGGCTGTTCGCCCGGTGCCGCAACTTCGACGTGGAGCTCTTGTTCCTCCGTGACGACGACATACCGGAGTACGTGGCGGACGGGGTGGCCGATCTGGGCATTGTCGGCCTCAACGTGATCCGGGAGCAGGAAGCCGACCTCGAGGAGATGGTGCAGCTCGGATTCGGCTTCTGTACGCTCACTCTCGCGGTGCCGAACGCGTCCCCTGCCATGCGGCCGGAGGATCTGGCGGGCAGCAGAATCGCGACGACCCATCCGCGATCGCTGGCCCGTTTCCTGGCCTCACGCGATATCGGGGCGGACATCGTGGAGCTGCACGGGGGCGCCGAGATAGCGCCCGCCCTGGACGTGGCGGATGCCATCTGCGACCTGGTCTCGACGGGCACCACGCTCCGCATGCATGACCTTCGAAGGATCGGCGACATCTGGGATTCGCAAGCCTGGATGGTCTCCAACGTGGACCTGAAGGCTGATGCCAATCGGTCGGCACTGGTGTCCCGACTCCGCGTCCGCCTCGACGGCCTTCTCACGGCACGCAGGCTCAAGTACGTGACGCTGAACGCACCTGCGGAGGCTTTGCCCCGCATCCGCGAGATCCTCCCGGGAATGCGAAGCCCGACCGTGGTGCCGCTGGCTGACAGCGGCATGGTGGCCGTCCACGCCGCGGCCCAGGAGGAGGTGTTCTGGGAAGCCATGGAGCGCCTCAAGGAGGCAGGGGCCACTGAAATTCTGGTCCTTCCGGTGGAGAAGGTCATGCGATGAGCATCGACGCGGGGTCCATACCGGTCTTATCGGGAACGGAAGCGATGGAATGGGTCGGTGCAGCCGGGCGACCGGCTCGTGACCTGGAGCGGGAGTGCGCCGTGCGCGCCATCATCGAGCGCGTGCGAGACGGAGGAGACCGGGCGCTGGTCGAGTTGTCGGAACGATTCGACGGAGCGAGGCCGACGGCGATCCGGGTCCCGAACGATCGCTGCCAGCGTGCCCTGGAGGCCGTCGAACCCGAGCGGCTCGAGGCGCTGACGGTGGCGAAGCGCAACCTCGAACGCTTTCACTCCGCCCAGCCGCGGCACGAGGAAGGGGTAGACGTTCTTCCGGGAGTGCGGGCCTGGCGCGAGTTCCGAGCCATCGACCGAATCGGGGTCTACGCTCCAGGTGGGCGGGCGGCTTACCCGTCCAGCGTTCTGATGGCCGTGGTACCCGCGCGCATCGCGGGGGTGCGGGAGATCGCCGTCTGCTGTCCCGCCGGGGCCTCCGGCGAGCCCCCGGCCTCGGTGCTCGCGGCGTGCGCCCTCCTGGGCGTGGATGAGGTGTACGCCGTGGGAGGAGCCCACGCCATCGCCGCGCTCGCCCTCGGGACTCCCACGATTCGTCGCGTGGACAAGATCTTCGGCCCGGGGGGGGCGTGGGTGAACGCGGCGAAGCTGGCGCTATTCGAGGACGTGGCGATCGACCTGCCGGCAGGGCCGTCGGAGGTCACCGTCTGGGCGGACACCGCCGCCGACCCCGATTGGGTCGCGTCCGAGCTCGTGGCCCAGGCCGAGCATGGCCCCGACTCCGTGGTGGCAGCGGTCCTCAGCGACGACCTGGCCCCAGACGGCACATCGGGAAAGGAGGCGATGGCCGCACAAATCCGCACCGCAGCGGCTGCCCGCCTGTCGCGTCTCGAGGGAGCGCCGCGTGAAGCGGCCGCCGCCAGCCTGGCCAGAGGCGCGATCCTCGTGGCGGGCTCGGACTCCGAGGGGGCGCGGTGGGTCAACCAGCTGGCGACCGAGCATCTTTCGCTTCAGCGCCGCGACGCCGAAGAGGTGGTCGGCTCCGTGCGCCACGCCGGCTCCGTCTTCGTCGGAGGGTACGCGCCCGTGGCCGCCGGCGACTACTGCAGCGGCACCAATCACGTCCTCCCCACGGGCGGCCGCGCGCGCGCCGTGTCCGGACTGTCGGTCGCCGACTTCGGACGGTGGATCCAGGTACAGCGCGTCGACCGGGAAGGACTCGCGGCGCTCGCCTCGACGATCCAGGTGCTCGCCGAATGGGAGGGACTCCCCGCGCACGCGGCGTCCGTGCGGGCCCGATTCGAACAGCCAGGAGGCCCGGAGTGAACGTAGTGGAGCGCCTGCTCAGATCCCACGTGGCCGACGCACCCGCGTACGTGACGGCGCGGTCCCGCTATCGCGGAGGGCTCCTGCTCGACGCGAACGAGAACGCCCTCGGACCGGCCTCACCGGAAGCGCCGGCCGACCTCAACCGCTACCCGGATCCCGCGAACGGAGAGCTCCGGGAGGCACTCTCGGGGTGGCTGGAGGTCCCCGCTGATCGTCTGTGGCTCGGAAACGGCTCCGACGAGGTCATCGACCTGCTGGTGCGCATCCTCGTGGATCCGGGCGCTCCGGTAGCGGTGGTCGAACCGAGCTACGGCGTCTACGCCCAGCGCGTGAGGGCCCAGGGCGGAGTCGTGCGCGGCGTCCGCCTCGATGAGACGTTCGATCTCGATGTGGAGGCGACGGTCGCCGCCGCGGACGGTTCCGCGCTCATGTTCCTGTGCTCGCCGAACAATCCCACGGGGAACCTGCTGTCTCGGGAGCGAATCCTGGAAGTCCTGCGCCGGACCCGTTGCCTGGTCGCGCTGGATGAGGCATACGTCGAGTTCGCCGGGGGCGACGCCCGCTCGGAATCTCTCGTCAGCCTGGCTGGCGGAGCCGGTTCCGAATCCGACGAGGCCGCGCGGCGGCTGGCAGTGGTCCGCACCTTCTCCAAGGCCTGGGGCCTGGCAGGCGCTCGTGTGGGATACCTGGTCGGCGATCCCGTGCTGGTGGACGCCATGGATCGGGTCGGCCTGCCCTACCCGCTTTCCTCGCTGTCCGCGCGCACCGCGACACGCGCGCTCGCACACGTCGACGAGATGGAGAAGGCGCGCAGGACCGTCGTCCGGGAGCGGGAGCGGCTGCGGGAGGGTCTGGAGGCCCTCGGCCTCACTTGCCTGCCGTCCGATGCCAACTTCCTGCTCTTCACCGTGGACGGGCCGGGACGCGTGCAGGAGAGCCTGGCCGGCGATCATGGCATCATCATTCGAGATCGCAGCGCGATGCCCGGCCTGCCGGGTGGACTGCGCGTGACCGTCGGAACACCGGACGAAAACGACCGGTTTCTCACGGCGCTGCGGGAGGTGCTGAGATGATCAACTGCCATTTTCACGACGCCCGCTCATCGGACGGCGCGGAGCCGCTGGAGCGGCACTGCCGGTCGGCCGCCGGGGCCGGGATCCGCCATGTGACGGTGACCAATCATGCGGAAGTGTTGGGCGCCGACGGGTCCTGGCAGGCGGACCTCGACGAGATGAGGGATCGGTTCCTCGACGTGCACGAGTCCGTCCTGGCCTGTCGTCGCGAGTTCCCGGACCTGTCGGTACGACTCGGGATCGAGCTCGAGTACAGGCCAGAGTGGACCGACCGATTCGATCGTCTCACGCGGGACCTGCCGTTCGATTTCGTGCTCGGCTCGGTACACATGGTCGACGGGCACAACGTATCCGGCGGTCCGGGAAAGGACTCGTTCTTCGAGGGCCGCCCCATGGAGGCGGCGTATGCCAGGTACTTCCGTGAGCTCGATGCCATGCTCGATTGGGGAGGATTCGACGTCGTCTCCCATTTCGACCTCGTGAAGCGTTTCGGGCATCGGCACTACGGCGACTACGACCCGCAATCATTCGGCGAGCAGATCCGGGGCACCCTGTCGACCATGGCCGATCGTGGTATCGGGATCGAGATCAACACTTCCGGCGTGTTCGGACCCGGGAGCCCCTACCCGGAGCGGCCGATCTTGGAGTGGGCCCGAGAGGCGGGCGTCCCGGCACTCACGATCGGCACGGACTCCCACGATCCCGATGTGTTCGCGCACGGACTGGTGGAGGGCATCCAGCTCGCCCGGGACGCGGGCTGGAACGAGCTCACGGTTTACGAGAGCCGCGAACCGTCCGTGCGGGTGCCGGTGGAGGAGGCATTGGAGTGGGCCCGAAGCCGGGCGTCCGGAAGCGTCCCACGGGAGGAGACCTGATGAGCCGACGTGGAGAGGAGACGCGGCAGACCCGCGAGACCTCGATCCGGGTCGCGGTGGACCTGGACGGAACCGGAGAGGCGGCCGTGGCGACGGGCGTCGGATTCCTCGACCACATGCTGGAGCTGCTGGCCGGACACTCACTCATCGATCTGGAGATCCAGGCCACGGGTGACCTGCACGTGGACGAGCATCACACCGTGGAGGACGTCGGCATCACGCTGGGAATGGCCCTGACCGAGGCGCTCGGCGAGCGACGCGGCATCCGCCGCTACGGGTTCCTGCTCCCGATGGACGAGGCACTGGCACGGGTGGCGCTCGATCTCGGCGGACGGCCGTTCGTAGTGTTCGAGGCCGAGTTCAGCCGCGAGAAGGTGGGCGACCTCTCGACGGAGCTGGTGGAGGACTTCGTGCGGGGCCTCGCCCAGCACCTCGGGGCCAACATCCACGTCCGCGTGGAATACGGTCGCAACGACCACCACAAGATCGAGGCGATCTTCAAAGCCCTCGGCCGGGCGCTCCGTGCGGCGATCGAGCAGGATCCAAGGCTCGAGGACCGGGTCCCGTCCACGAAGGGGGTCCTGTGATCGCGCTCGTCGACTACGGGGCCGGGAACCTGCGCAGCGTCGAGTTCGCCCTCGAGCACCTGGGCGTTCCCTTTCGCCGGGCCCGCGATCCCGTTGAGCTGAAAGGGGCAGCGGCCGTGATCCTACCGGGGGTGGGAGCCGCCGCGAGCGCGATGCGCGAGCTCGAGGAACGGGGGCTGGCGGACGCGCTACGTGAGACGTCGCTTCCCGTTCTCGGCGTCTGTCTCGGTCTGCAGCTGTTCACGGAGCGCTCGGACGAGGGTGAGGTCCCGGTCGACTGCCTCGGTCTCGTTCCGGGAGAGACGAGACGCTTCGGGGCCGAGGGTGGCGAGTTCCCATTGCCGTTGCCGCACATCGGGTGGAACGAGACCCGGCTCTCCGGCGATCCGCTCTTCGAGGGCCTGCGCGAGCGCGAGCATTTCTACTACCTGCACTCGTACCGGGCTTCCGTGGCGGCCGAAGGGGTGATCGCCGAGGCCGACTACGGCGAGCCTTTTCCGGCCGCCGTGCGTAGCGGCCACCGGGTAGCCGTGCAGTTCCACCCCGAGAAGTCGGGCGCCGCGGGTCTTCGCGTTCTCGCCAACTTCTGCGGGACGGAGCTGACCTCATGATCGTGTATCCGGCCATCGATCTGCTCGACGGAGCGTGTGTTCGCCTGTACCAGGGTGACTACGACGCCGTAACCCGCTTTTCGGATGACCCGCTGCAGGTCGCGGGAGCGTTCGCCGCACAGGGCGCGCAGGCCCTTCACGTGGTGGATCTCGAAGGGGCACGAAGCGGGGCTCCCGCTCATGCGGAGCTCGTGATGGGCATCGCCGCCGAAAGCGGCCTTCCCGTCCAGGTTGGCGGCGGCATTCGCACGCCCGAACAGGCCGCGAGCTACCTCGACGGCGGAGTGCATCGTGTGTTGATCGGGACGGCGGCCGTGTCCGACCCGGGCTGGCTCTCTGACGCCGTCCGGCGATACGGAGCCGATCGGGTCGCGGTTGCGCTCGATGTGCGGGATGGGGAGGTCGTCACGGAAGGCTGGCTGAGTGGATCGGGGCGCACGGCTGACTCGGTCACGGCCTCCCTGCGCGCCCTGGGCGTCGAGACCCTCCTGTACACGGACACGCGCAGGGATGGGACCCTCACCTCGGTCGACTCGGAGGGCAGCCGGCGGCTGGTGGAAGCGGGATTCCAGGTCATCGCGGCCGGGGGGATCAGCTCGACAGCCGACATCCGGGCGTTACGCCGCGTGGGCGCCGCCGGGGCGGTGGTCGGCAGCGCCCTGTATCGGGGTCGGATGACGCTGCTCGAGGCCATGGAGGCCGCGTGCTGAAGAGGCGAATCGTTCCGTGCCTGGACGTGCGCGACGGCCGCGTGGTGAAGGGGATCCGCTTCGAGGGGCTGCGCGATGCGGGAGACCCCGCCGAGCTCGGGCGGCTGTACGCCCGTCAAGGAGCGGACGAGCTCGTCTTCCTCGACATCACCGCTACCCGCCGGGACGAGCGCACCGCCGTGCGCCTCGCGGAGAGCGTGGCCCGGGAGCTGTTCATCCCGTTCACCATCGGTGGCGGCCTTCGGACGGTGGCCCAGATGAGG
>JAMJQR010000183.1 GCA_023554335.1 Candidatus Benthicola marisminoris | reverse complement strand
GTCCGGGCCGTCGATCTCGTGAGCGGTATCATTTCCACGATCGCGGGGACGGGAGCTTCCGGATTCGGCGGTGACGGCGGCCCCGCGCTCTCCGCGGCCCTCAGCGATCCGCGGGACGTGGCCGTGACGTCCGATGGGCTCATCCTCTACATCGCGGACCGGGGCAACCACCGGATACGTGCCGTGAGTCTCGCCACGGGGCTGATCAACACGGCGGCCGGGAGCGGCGACACGGCGTTCGCCGGAAACCTGATCGACGCGGGCGCAGCGGGCCTGGCGTCTCCGATCGGAGTCGCGACCTCGCCGTTCGGCCTGGTCCTGATCGCTGATACCGATCATCACATCGTGTGGAGGACGCCGACGGGGTTCTAGGGGCTCCAGAGCTCCGTGTCCGGACGGAACGCCACCCACGCGAACCAGAAGTGGTTTCCGTGAGGGACGGGAGTCAGCCTCCGTCCTTCCAGTTCGCCGGCTGTGGCCAATCCGCTCAGGTTCCACGTCGATCCCGTTTCGCGGTCCCTGAAGACGTTCTCGGCTTGCTCGAAGGTCAGCGTGCGGTCTCCGAGTCTGCGGTCGTACGCTGCGCTCTGCCCTACGTCACGTCCGCCGTCGATGGCGCGCCGGTCCACCGCGCTCGCCGCTCCCGGCTCCCAGAAGACCACGAATGCCAGGTCTCCCACCGTCGAGTTCACGACGCCGCGGTCGGACAGGGCGGCGAATCCCACCGCCCATCCGTCACCGAAGTCCAGCGCCGCAACGCGTTCCATGGCCGGTAGGTCGCCCGGGATGTCTCCGGAGAAGAAGCCCCCGAACGGACCGCTTCGCGAGTCGTAGCGCTGATACGGGTTCTGACCGTAGCGTCCCGATGCCTCGTACTCCGGGAAGCCGGTGTCGCGGGACAGGACCTCGACCTCGGGATGCAGGCGCTGCGCGGTCTCCCAGCCGTACGTGTTGGCCGTGACCGGGATGAGCCGCGCGCCCGTGAGCTCTCCGACGATCGCCTCGCCCACGGCCTGCTGCCACCACGACTCGGTCTGCCGGTCGTACATCACGAGATCCGACATGCGCAGCCGTCCGCTCGTGCCAAAATCGAGCACCCGGCCGCTCAGTCTGCGGTCGAACACGAGGGCGGTGTTGCACAGCGGACAATAGGTGACGGTCACGGGGACGCCCCCCACCTCGTCGTTCACGATCTCGTGCCAGATCAGGATCCCGAGCGGATAAGCGCGGACCTCGTCACCGAGTTCGACGACGATCACCGGGTGCCGGTCGTCGAGCCACCGGTCGGCCGTGGAGGCTGACTCGAAGCGAGGCTCGTCGATCGGCGGGATACCGTCTCTGGGCGGTCCCCCGGCGACGATCTCCGAAAGGGGCACCGAGTGGACGGTGAAATCGGTGCTCCAGGCTTCTCCGGACGTCAGCCGGCGAACCTCGTCCTCGACGGTCTGAGCGCCTGCGGCATCTACACACAGGGTCGAAACCGCGAAAAACCCCGATGCCCACTTACCCACTCGGCCGAATATCACGTTTGGATACCTTTCTCTAGATTCAGCAGCGATCCTGTGAGGGAACGTACTCCGACCGGCGAGCGTTCCTTGCAGGTCAAGCAGTCGCGTGGCACGATCCGGGCGCGAACCACCAGCGAGGAGGGTGAGGATGGCGGCTCCCGAGGATCAACCACGGCGGGGTCCGTGGATCGACCGGGTGGGACCTGAAGCGGCCGAGGGCAAGCTCGCCGAGGCCTACGAGCGGATCAGCCGCGACCGGCCCATGGATCACATCCTCGAGATCCATACGCTCCATCCCGAATCTCTGCTCGACCACTACGCCCTGTACCGGACCAGCATGTTCGGGAAGTCGCCGCTCACCCGCGTTGAGCGGGAGGCAATCGCGGTCGTGGTGTCCGCCGGCAACGACTGCTTCTACTGAGTGCAACATCACGGGGCGGGGCTCCGTAGACTCCGGCAGACCGAAGATTTCATCCAGGGGCTGGTCACCGATTGGCGCTCGGCGGTCGCCGGGGATGAGCGCCTGACGGCGATTCTGTCATACGTGGAGGTGCTGACCCTGGAGCCTGCGGCGGTGCGGCGGTCCGACGTGGATCGGATGCGTGAAGCGGGGCTCGACGACGAGGCCATTCTGCACGTCTGCGAAGTGGCCAGCTACTTCAACTACGTGAACCGGATGGCGGACGGCCTCGCCGTCCAGCTGGAGGATCACTGGGACCAGCCGATCCTCCGCATGCCGGGGGACTCAGCGAGCGACCGGCCACGGTGAGCCTCCTTGTGCGCTCCGCCGCATCCGGTAGCTTGAATCGCCCTCGGAACGGCGCCTTCACACGTTGGCCGTCCCAACGGATCCTGTGGCCGGGACACGCATGTGAGTGACGACAACGGGGCGGGAACCTACCCGCACGCAGACGGATACAACGCCGGTCTCGCGGAGGAGCTCTACGAGCGGTCCCTGCGTGAGCGCGGGATCGTGCCTCCATCTCTGGCCGACTGGGTCGAAAGGGCGGACTCCGCGTCGGCCGCACCGCCGGCTGCCACCGCGCCGACGCCTGCCGTCGCGCCTGCGACCGCGGCTCCGGAGCAGCTGAGAATCGCGGCTGCCGCCGGTTCGCTGGTGGAGGACCTCAGGACTCTCGGCCACCTCAACGTCCAGATCGATCCGCTCGGCACGCCGCGTACCGGACACCCGTCGATCGAGCCCGACTTTCACGGGATCACCTGGGAGGACCTGGAGACGATTCCGTCCTCGGCCATCGGACTCGAGAGGCTGGGAGGCACCGCCCGCGATGCCGTCGAGCGCCTGCGAGAGATCTACGCCGGACGAATCGGCTACGAGCTCGACCACATGGAGGATCCCAAGAAGTGGAACTGGCTGGTGGACTACATCGAGTCCGGCCGGCACCTGAACCCCGTGGATGACCACGGGAAGGTCCACCTCCTGCGGATCCTCACCGAGGTCGAGGGTTTCGAGAGCTTCCTGCAGCGGTCCTACCTCGGCCAGAAGCGGTTCTCGATCGAGGGCCTCGACATGATGGTCCCGATGATCCGCCGCATCATCCGGAGGACCGCGCTCGGAGGTACCCAGAAGTACTTCATCGGGATGGCGCATCGGGGACGCCTGAACGTTTTGACTCACATCATCGGCTTCTCATACGAGGCCATCCTGGCCGAATTCGAGGGAGAGGCGTCCAAGGGGATGCAGGACCGGGCGGCGGAGGCGGGATCCGGCGATGTGAAGTACCACGTCGGAGCGCGCGAGCTGGTGCGGTCCCAGATGGGCGAGCTGGAGATCTCCCTGGCGCCGAATCCCAGCCACCTGGAGCACGTGAACCCTGTGGTGCAGGGCATGGCGCGGGCCGAGCGCGAGCGAATGGCCCGTGAGAGCGGGCTGAAGATCTCCGAGGAAGACGAAAGCGGCCTCGGAGCCTTCGGCACCTCGGTCCTACCGATCCTGGTGCACGGCGACGCGGCATTCATGGGTCAGGGAATCGTCCCCGAGACCCTCAACCTGTCGCGGCTGCCCGGTTACGAAAACGGCGGCACCATCCACATCGTGGCCAACAACCAGCTCGGGTTCACCACGGACCCGCGGGACAGCCGCTCGAGCCGGTACGCGAGCGACATCGCTCTGGCGTTCCGGATGCCGATCGTGCACGTGAACGCGGACGACCCGGAAGCCTGCCTGTCCGCCGTTCAGCTGGCGATCGACTTCCATCTGGAGTTCTCCGAGGACGTGGTGGTAGACCTCGTGGGCTACCGGCGCTACGGACACAACGAGGGGGACGAGCCAGCGTACACGCAGCCCGTGATGTACCAGAAGATCCGCGAGCATCCGACGGTGCGCAGCCTCTGGGTGGACCGGCTGGTGGATGAAGGGGTGATCGAGCGGTCCGCGGCTGACCAGATGGCGTCCGCCATCAACGACCGGTTGACGGAGGCCCGGAAGGCCGTGTCGGAGGATGACCTGGCGGACGACGCAGAGGACGAGGACCCCGACATCAGCGCCCCGACGGCCGGAAGCACCCTCGGGATCGGCATGGAGGTCGAGCGAGAGCGACCCAGGGGCTACGACACGTTGACCGAAGAGGATGACTGGAGGGATGTGGCGACCGGGATCGATGCCGCCCGGGCAGCGGACCTCAATTCCGCCGTGCATGCCTGGCCCGAGGACTTCACCCCCAACGCCAAGCTGGCCCGTCAGCTCGTGCGCCGCCGCGATTCCCTCGAGAACGAGATTGACTGGGCACACGCGGAGGCCCTCGCTTTCGCGGGGCTTCTGACCGAAGGGATACCCGTGCGACTGAGCGGCGAGGACTCGGAGCGCGGTACGTTCAGCCAGCGACACCTGGTGATGCACGACGCGGAGACCGGGGGGCAGTGGACGCCGCTCAAGCACCTGGGCGACGGACAGGGCCAGTTCCAGGTCTGGAATAGCTCGTTGTCGGAGGCCGCGGTTCTGGGCTTCGAGTACGGCTACGCCTCGGTGGCAACGGATTCGCTGGTGCTGTGGGAGGCTCAGTTCGGCGACTTCGCGAATGTGGCGCAGGCCATCATCGACCAGTTCATCGTGGCCGGCCGGTCGAAGTGGGGGCAGGAGTCCCGACTCGTGCTGCTCCTGCCGCACGGCTACGAGGGGCAGGGACCCGAGCATTCGAGTGCCCGCCTGGAGCGCTTCCTGGAACTCGCCGCCGAGGACAACATTCGCGTGGCGAACTGCACGACGCCCTCCCAGTATTTTCACCTACTGCGGCTTCAGGCGCTGCGTCCTGCAAGGCGTCCGCTGGTGGTGATGACGCCGAAGAGCCTGCTGAGACATCCGCGAGCCCGGTCTGGCGCGCGCGATCTGGCGGGTGGTTTCGAGCCGATTCTCCCGGCGGCCGGCGCCGGAAGGGATCCAGCAGGAGTGCGGCGGCTTCTCCTGTGCTCCGGGAAGATCTACTACGATCTCACCGCCTCCGAGGCGTGGGAGCCGGCCACGAGCATTGACCTGGCCCGCGTCGAGTTGCTCTATCCGTTCCCCCGGGCGGAGCTCGAAGGACTGATCGGCAGGTATCCGTCGCTCGAGGAGATCGTCTGGGTGCAGGAGGAGCCGGAGAACATGGGAGGGTGGCGGAGCGTCGAGCCTGAGTTGCGAGCTCTGACACCCGAGGCTGTCGTGATGCGGTACGTCGGACGGCCCGCCTCCGCCAGCCCGGCCGAGGGGTACGCCGCGGCGCACGCGGCTGCGCAGGCCCGCATCGTGGAAGAGGCGCTGGCTGGAGGCCAGAGCTAGGGCGTCAGTTCACCCCGATCTCGAAGCCGAACAGCAGCCTCAGGCTCCGGTACACGTACGTAGCCTGAAAGGCTTCGCTCTCCTCGCGCAGCAGATCAGTGAGTTCCCGATCCACCTGGCTGCCCCAGCCGTAGCCCAACCCCAGAGTCAGCCGCGCCGAACGGACCACGAAATCGGTGCCCACCGTCAGGTTGTTGATGTCGATCGGGATGATCGAGAGACCGGCCCGATCGATGTCGTCGTCGAGCGTGCTGTTGTCCCTGTAGTACGACAAGTAGCCCGTGAACGTATCGGACAACTGGTATTCGGCGCCCAGCGCCCAGTTGAGGGCTTCGGTCTGCTCGTGAACCGCGTCGAGCACTTCCGTCCGGCTCTCGGGTTCCTGCGCACGGATCTCCTCGCCCTGGATCACGACGTACGGGTCGATCCCGTCGAACCACTCCAGGCTGCCGTGCAGGCGGGCGGGGCCGACCTGCCAGGCCAGGCCGCCGCCGATCGACAGCGGACTCTTGTACTGGGCGGGCAGGTCCGTCTGGATTCCGGCGAGCAGCGCCGTCGTGTCCGCACCCACGAGGGACTCGTTCACCCCCAGCTCGCCGCTACCCGTGATGTGAATGCTGGGCGTCGTGAGCGTGGCCCCGCCGGTCACCGACCCGGCCTGGAAGAAGCCGCCAATCTTGAACAGTGTGCGGAAGGCCGTATACCTGCCGCTCGCGTTGTCGATGTCCGAGAGCCCCGACCCTCCGTTGTCGATGAACGTCGCCGTGGACTGCTCCTGGCGGTTCTGGCTGCGCACCGCTCCGTACCAGGTCACGCCCACGCCGACGTGCGCCCCCAGCGCTTGCGAATAGGTGAGCCCGGCCCAGAAGTCGCTGTACCGGCCCGTGAACTCGGCGCTGCCGACCACGTCGTCCAGGGTCGCCGCGGGTGGCAGATCTTCGGCCGTGAGGAAGACTGCGCCTGCCAGGTCCTGCGTTCCGCGGGTCCGCGTGAGAGCCGAGTAGGCCAGGATCCCGCCGCCTCCCAGCAACCCTCGCTCGATCGTGCCGGCCACCAGCGAGGGCCGCAGTCCGGAGGTCGCCGTGCCGAGGTCGACTCCGCTTCCCCCACCGTCCTCGAGTGAGATGCTGCTGTATTCGAACACGTCGGTGCTGACGGCAAAGGCCAGGTCGGAGGCCTGAGCGACCGCGCCCGGGTTGTAGAAGGTCCCGCTGACGTCGTCCACGCTCCCGATGAC
>JAMJQR010000182.1 GCA_023554335.1 Candidatus Benthicola marisminoris | reverse complement strand
CTTGATGCGCTCGAAAGTGAACGCCACGTCCCGCGCGGTCACGGGTGTGCCGTCGTGCCACTCGAGGTCGTGCCTGAGGTGGAACGTCACCTCGCTCGTGTCCGCATCGAACTCCCAGGATCGGGCGAAGTAGGGCTGCGGGCGGTAGTCCTCGTCCGCCGAGACCAGCGTCACGAAGAGCACGAAGAGCTGGTGCTGGCCGCTCTCGAAGTCGGTGCTCACCAGCGAGTTCATGGACATCGGGTCACCGCGCCCGGCCACCACTAGCGTGCCGCCGTATCGCTCGGCTTCGGGAACGTCCGGCTCGACCCGCATGGTGGAAGTCCACCCGGGCCGCGTCTCGTCGGCCGGTGCCGAAGGTTCGCACGCCGAGAGGAGACATCCGGCCGCGGCCGAGAGCAGCAGGCCGGGGACGACGCCGGAAAGCCGGCTTGAAACAAGCGGTCTCATCGGACCTCCTCTGGGTTCAGCGACGCCACGTCCACTCGTCGTCCATGTACTTCTCCTGAGTCGCCTCCGCCGCATGTCGCTCCGCGGACGAGATCTCCTGCCGCGTCTCTTCCATGCCCAGCTCCATGGAAAACGAGGCGGCCAGCGCATCCACAATCTCGTCGATGTCCGGGAGAGGGTCGAGGAGATCCGCCAGGCAGGTGGCCGGGACGTCCACCCGGCCGGCTCCCCCGCTCCTCATCTCCTCCACCCGGGACTGGTCGTTGTGCAGGAGGAGCGACCCGTGCTGGAGCAGGGCCTCCCCGTCCCGCCACTGCGCGCTGCCGATCAGCTTCCGGCCGCCCGCGACGACTTCCCCTGGAAGCGGATCCCTGAAGCAAGCGCGCACCGTCGGTCGCGGCGCGGGGGTCGAGCCTCGCGTTTCCACCACCTCGGCGGGGACCCCCAGCGCTCGAAGTCCGGCCGCCAGCGCTCGGTTGATCTTGAGGTAGGCCGGCCGCAGTCCGCCCCAGGCGTCGGCGGGAGCGGTCACGCTGTACGTGACCTCACGGTGATGGAACACAGACCGGCCGCCAGTGGGTCGGCGCACGACGTCGATCCCGTCGCGCGCCGCGCGCTCTCCGTCATAGCGGCCGCGTGCGGTCTGGTTGCGGCCGAACGAAAGGCATCCCGGCTCCCAGCCATACAGCCGAAGGGTCACGCGGCCGACTCGCGCGCCCTCCAACAGGCTCTCGTCCACGGCCATGTTCCAGGCGCCGCGCGCGGGACCGTGGACCAGGCAGCGCAGGACGGAATGGTTCAGGCTTCTGCGTCCTCGGGAAAGCTCCACTTCAGGTCCAGCTGGCGGGCCGCGCGACCCTCGTCCAGGCGTCGGACCGGCGTCGTGTGCGGCGCTGTTGAGACCAGCTCCGGATCCGTCTCGGCCTCACGTGCGATCGCGTGCATCGCCTCGGCGTACCGCTCGAGCTCCTGCTTCGTCTCGGTCTCCGTGGGCTCCGTCATCAGGGCTTCCGGGACGTTGAGCGGGAAGTACACCGTGGGAGCGTGGAAACCATAGTCCAGAAGGCGCTTGGCGACATCCATGGTCTTGATCTCGGTGCGCTTCTTCAAAGAGACGCCCGAGAAGACGGACTCGTGCATGCCCCGGCCGTACGGCAGATCGAACGCTTCGCTGAGCAGCTCGGTCAGATACGCGTTGTTGAGCACGGCCGCCTCGGCCGTCTCGCGGATCCCCGTGTTGCCCAGCATGCGCATGTACGTGTAGGCCCGCACCATGACGCCGAAGTTCCCGTAGAACCCGTGCAGTTTGCCGAACGACTCCGGCCGGTCCCAGTCCAGCCCGTAGGAGCCATCGTCGCGGCGCACGACCTTCGGAACCGGCAGGAACGGCGCCAGGTGCGCCTTTACCCCGACGGGACCCGAGCCCGGTCCGCCGCCTCCGTGAGGGGTGCTGAACGTCTTGTGCAGGTTGAAGTGGACGATGTCGTACCCCATGTCGCCCGGCCGCGTGACGCCCATCAAGGCGTTTAGGTTCGCGCCGTCCATGTACATCAGGCCGCCGACCTCGTGTACGAGCTTCGAAACCTCGACGATGTCGGACTCGAACACGCCCAGCGTGTTGGGGTTCGTCAGCATCAGTCCGGCGACGGTCTCGTCCAGGTTCTCCCGCAAGGCCTCGAGGTCTACGCGTCCGGCCGCGTCCGACGGGATCTCCTCGGCGTCGAAGCCGGCCATCGCGGCCGTCGCGGGGTTCGTGCCGTGCGCCGAATCGGGGAAGAGCACGCGGCGCCGGGTCTCGCCCTCGCCCCGGGAATCGTGATAGGCGCGCATCAACAGCACGCCCGTCATCTCTCCCTGGGCTCCGGCCGCCGGCTGCAGCGTGACCTCGTCCATTCCGGCGATTTCCTTCAGCATTTCGGCCAGCTCGTGCATGAGACGCAACGCCCCCTGCGCGCTCGCCTGCGGCGTGAACGGGTGCAGTCCCGCGAATCCCCCGAGCCGGCAAGTCGCCTCGTTCACCTTGGGGTTGTACTTCATCGTGCACGAACCCAGCGGATACAGGGCACGGTCCACGTGGTGGTTCTTGAGCGACAGCTCGGTGTAGTGCCGGATCACCTCGTTCTCCGGCACCTCCGGCAGCCGTGCCGGCCGGGAGCGCAGATGCCGCGCCGGGATCAGCTCGTCCATGGGACGGGTTTCCACGTCGGTCCGCGTCATGCGGGTGCCGCGTCGCCCGGTGTCGGATCGCTCGAATATGGTGGGCGTCGTCTCGCCCTTGAACGGAAAGCCGGCCATTGCCTGCCTCTCCTTCGTCAGAACTCGTATGTGTCGCCGGGCTGGAGCACGACGACCTCGGCGCGCGGCTCGACCCGGGCGCGGAAGGCCTCCGGGTCCTGCCCGATCAGAGGCCACGTGTCGTAGTGGATCGGAATGACCACCCGGGGCTTGATCATGTCCACGGCTCGGGCGGCGTCCTCCGGTCCCATCGTGAAGTTGTCCCCGATCGGAAGGAGGGCGACGTCGACCTGTCCCTCCAGAAGCGCCATGTCCGCGATCAGGGCCGTGTCGCCCGCGTGGTAGATGTTGCATCCGTCCAGGTCGAGAAGGAGCCCCGCCGGAACGGTCGTATATCCCTCGGCGCCCTCCCCGGCCACCTGACCGCCGTGCAGGGCCGGCGTCATCTTCACCCGTCCGAACGGGAAATCGAAACCCCCGCCGATGTGCATCGGGTGCGCCTTCTCGTGTCCGAGCACTTCCTGGGCATAGGAAACGATCTCGAACGACGCGATCAACGTGGGGTTGACCTCGGATAGGAGGGGCCACGCGTCGGCGACGTGATCGTAGTGTCCGTGCGTCAGAAGCAGGTAGTCGAGGCGGTCGTGGAAATGTTCGCGACCCACATCCGCAATCGGATTGTCCGTGAGGAACGGGTCGATCAGCAGGCGAGTGTCATCGCCCGTCACGATCTCGGTGCACGACTGTCCATGGAAGATGAGCTGGCCCATTTGCCCTCCTCAGCCGGCCAGCAGATCGACCAGCCTGTCGATCTCGGCCCGGCTTCGCTTCTCGGTGAACGCGAGCAGCAGACCGTCCGGGACCTCGAGCGACTCGAATCGGCTCAACGAGACCCCGGCCAGAATGCCGGCGTCGAAGCCCCGCTCGAGTATCGCCCTGGAGTTCTCCTCGGTCGCGACCGCGAACTCGCGCGCGAAGGGGGTTTCCGGATACAGCGGCGTCACGCCCGGCACGTCCTCGAGCCGGCGCCACGCGTAGTGCGCGTTCTGGACCGACGACTCCGCCACCTCCTGCATTCCCTCCCGCCCGAGGAGGCTGAGGTGTACGGTCGCGGCCAGGGCGTTGAGCCCCTGGTTCGTGCAGATGTTGCTCGTTGCCTTTTCGCGCCGGATCTGCTGTTCGCGCGTCTGAAGAGTGAGCACGTATCCGCGACGGTCCTCGGTGTCCACCGTGGCGCCCACGATCCTGCCCGGCATCTTGCGCACCAGCTTCTGGCGCGCCGCGAACAGTCCGACCACGGGCCCGCCGAAGCTCGGAGCGTTCCCGAACGGCTGACCTTCGGCCACCACGATGTCGGCTCCCAGCTCTCCCGGCGGGCGCAACACGGACAACGTCACGGGGTCGACGAGCACGACCAGGAGAGCACCGGCGGCATGCGTGACCTCGGCCAGGGGTTCGAGGTCTTCGATGCAGCCCAGGAAGTTCGGGTACTGGACCAGGACGCAGGCCACGTCGTCCCCGAGCGCGCCGTTCAGGGCGCCGGTGTCGACCAGGCCGTCCGGTCCCGAGTCCACGATCTCGAGCTCGCCTCCCAGCCCTTGCAGGTAGGTATCCGTGACCTTCCGGGCGTGCGGGTGCAGGGTGCGGGCCGCGAGGACCCGGCTCCGGCGCGTCACGGCGCGTGACATGACCGCCGCTTCCGCCGCCGCGGACGGCCCGTCGTACATGGACGCGTTGGCCACGTCCATGCCCGTGAGCTCGCAGACCATGGTCTGGAACTCGTAGATCGCCTGCAGCGTGCCCTGGGCCACCTCGGGCTGATACGGCGTGTAAGCCGTGTAGAACTCGCTCCGCCGTATGATGTGATCCACGGCGGCCGGGACGTGGTGATCGTACTGTCCGGCTCCCGCGAAACACACGAGGCTGCGGTTCAGGTCCGCCAGTTCGGCGAGCTCGCGCACTGCCTCCCACTCGGAGAGGGGAGCGGGAATGTCGAGGTCACCATCCAGCAGGATCTCTTCGGGAACGTCGTCATAGAGCTCGCGGACATCGCTCACGCCGATGCGGGCCAGCATCTCACGACGATCGGTTTCGCTGTGCGGAATGAAAGACATCGGTTCCTGCCATCGTTGGAAGCCCGCCGGAATCGAACGGGCCTCGGTCGGTGAAGCCGCCCTGACCGCCGGAACCTGGCTGGCTCCGGCGATCGGTCGAGAGCCGGCTAGCCTTCGATCAGGGCCGCGTACGCCTCGGGTGTGAGGAGGTCGTCCATCTCCGAGAGATCGGTGGGTCGGATGCGGATCATCCAGCCCTCGCCGTACGGGTCTGAGTTCACGAGGGCCGGGTCTTCCTCGAGTGCTTCGTTGACAGCGACGATCTCACCCGAGATCGGAGAGAAGAGGTCCGAAACCGCCTTCACGGCCTCGATGGTGCCGAAGACTTCCATCTTCTCGAACGCATCGCCCGGCGCAGGAAGCTCTACGAACACGACGTCTCCGAGCTCGCCCTGCGCGTAGTCCGTGATCCCCACCAGGAACTCGCCCTCGGTGCTCGCTTCGCGGACGTACTCGTGCTCCTCGGTATACTGGAATCCTTCCGGGATCCCTGACATGGCTGCCCTCGCAATCGTTCGCTTGTGGATAATCCGTCCGGCTCCAACGCGGGCCGGGAGGGGACTATACGGGGCGGCGGCCCGCGGCTCAAGATCCCTTCAGTCGCCGCGGCCCCGGGCCAGCTGTCGCCGCTTCTTCCTCTCGATCCGGCGGCGCTGCCGCGCGTCCCTGGCGGTCTCGCCGGGAAAGCGGACCACGACCTCGACGCCTCCCATGATCGCCATTCCCCGAACCACGAGACGGGGCGCATCCGGGTCTCGATCCACCCCGACCTGGTCCACGCCTTCGAACCCGCCCATGAATCCGAATCCGTGCGTCTCGACGGCGAGCCCGGGAGGAACGATGATCTCGGTTCCGCCCATGATCGCGAGCACGTTCACCTCCGTGACGCCGGGCGGCATCTTGGCTTCCCGGAAGTCGAGGCCCGCGCCTCCCATGATCGCAAGTGAATTCAGCTTGCGGGGTGGGGTCCATTCACCCTTCTTCTCGTACCCGCCCATGATCGCGATCTGGAAGCCATGCTGGCGCACGGCCTCGGCGGGCGCTCGCTGCACGGCCGGCACCTGCGGCTCGTCCGTCCGCGAGGCGATGGCCGGGAGCCCGGTCAGCAGGTCGTCGAGTTGCTGCCTCGTCGTCGCGATGTAGGCCGAATCGAGGCGGGCCTCGAACTCCTCGACCGTGAGGTGGTCTGCCGCGTAGTGGTCGATCAATAGCTGGACGGTGTGTTCCCGCTCGCGTTTGAGCGGCACCGGGGCCTGAATCGGGTCGTCCGACATGCAGCAGCGTCTCCTTCGCGGATCGAGCGCCCGAACGGCGGGTCGTGCGGGCCGCCCCAAGATAGGCAGGGAGGCGACTTCCTGCATCGAGCCGGAACCGCCCGGACCGTTGCGCGTCCGGTGACCCTTGCCCAACTTCGATTCGGCCTTGCCGCACGAGCGGCGGAGGCACCGGTGTGGTGCCCGATGTCCCACTCTTCGAAGGGAGGTGATCCAGTGTCCGATAGATCCGAGCCTGGCTCGACACGGGCAAGCGGTCGCCTCGGCGTGAGCCGCTGAGGGGGCGAGAGCCCCCCGCGCTTAGCTGAGCGCGTGAGCCTGACCAGAGCGGAGCCGCCGTTGCGCCGCGTCGAGTCAGGTCGAAGAGAGGGCCGTGGACTCCAACCGAGTCCGCGGCCTTTTCTGTTGCGACGAGTTTGCAGGTCCCTTTTGATCTGATTGGAGGATCGACAGGTTGGACTTCGGTAAGTACACGGGCGCCGGGAACGACTTCGTGATCACGGAGGCGCACTGGCCGGACGCCGAAGGGTCAGAGGTCGCCCGGCACGTGTGTGCCCGCGCGACCGGCGTGGCCGCGGACGGGCTCGTCCTCGTGTGGCGGATGGCGGCGGACCGGGTCGGCGTCCGGTTCTTCAACCCGGACGGTTCGGCTTTCGGGACGTGTGGAAACGGCAGCCGGTGCGCCGCCCGCTTCGCGGTGGACAGAGGCCTGGTCTCGGAATCCCCGTTCCTCATCGAAACCTCCGATTCGGAAATCCTGGCGCACGTCGACGTAGCGGCGGACTGGGTGGACCTCGAGTACCGTATGCCCGTGCAGGTCGTCCGGAGCGTCCCGGTCGAGGGACCGTTCGGACCGGCAACAGGCTGGCTCGTGAGCATCGGAGTTCCGCACTTCGTCGTGCCGCTCGACTCCAGGCCGGAGGGATCGATTGACGAGGTATGTCGGAAGATCAGGCACGATCCCGCCCTCGGGCCCGAGGGCGCCAACGTGAATCTGGTGGCGCTCGAGAGCCGGAACCGTGGTGCCATTCGCACCTTCGAGCGGGGCGTCGAGGGGGAGACGCTGGCCTGTGGAAGCGGGGCCATGGCATCCGTTTTCGCGCTCCGGGCCGCCGGGATGTGTGAGCCCGGGATCGACCTGCGAGTCATGGGAGGCTGCGACCTGAGGATCCGGGTCCCGGACGAGCCGCACGAGGACGGCGACTACCGCCTGAATCTCGCCGGGCCCGCCAGGCACCTGTTCGACGGTATCTTTCCCGAAGATCAGCCCGGTCTCGGCCAGGTGGAGCCCGCCGGCGCCGGGTGAGCCACGCCGCCGCTCGCCTGCTCCAGTGGTTTGGCGCGCGCCGCAGGGAGGTGCCGGGCCGAAGCGAGACCGACCCCTACCGGATCTGGGTCGCCGAAGTCATGGCGCAGCAGACCCGGATCTCCACGATGACCCCGTACTACGAGTCGTTCCTCGGGCGGTTTCCCGACGTCGAGACGCTGGCCGCCTCCTCCCTGGACGAGGTTCTCAAGGCCTGGGAGGGGCTCGGCTACTACGGTCGCGCGCGCAACCTGCACCGGGCGGCCGCGGAGGTGTGCGAAAGACACGGCGGACGGCTCCCCGCCGAGGCGGCTGAACTACGCGAGCTTCCCGGAATCGGGCCCTACACGGCCGGGGCCATCTCCAGCATCGCGTTCGGCCGTCCCGAGCCGGCCGTGGATGGCAACGTGCGCCGGGTGCTCAGCCGCCTGTACGACCTCGAGCGCCCGACGCCCGCGCGTCTCGAATCGCTGGCCCGTGAGCTGATCGGCCGCGCAACGGGTGCGGCGGGACCGCTGAACCAGGCCCTGATGGATCTGGGCAGTTCGATCTGCACGCCGCGGTCGCCCAAGTGTGGCGACTGTCCCGTTGCGGCCGACTGCCTCGCCCTGGAGCGCGGAACGGTCTCCGAGCGTCCTCCGCCCCGCCGGCGCGCTGCTCTTCCGCATCACGACATCGGAGCCGCCATCGTATGGCGCGAGGGAAGCGTGCTCATCGCGCGTCGCCCCGCGGAGGGGCTCCTCGGCGGGCTGTGGGAGTTCCCGGGAGGAAAGGTCGAGCCGGGCGAGACGCCGGCTCAGGCCGCCCGGCGTGAGGTCCGCGAAGAGCTGGGTGTGGTAGCGGAGATCCTCGAGCCGGCGGACACGGTACGTCACGCCTACAGCCACTTCCGGATCACGCTCCGCCTGTTTCACGCCCGGTGGGTGTCCGGCGGTCCGCCCTGGAAGGCCGAAGGTGGGCCCGAACATGGAGAGTCGCCGTGCTGGACCCGCCCGGCAGATCTCTCCCGCTATGCGTTTCCCGCGGCGAACCACGGAGTCATCGCGCGACTCGTCCAGGGGTTGGAGCCGGCGCACTGATCTCCTGGCCCGGAATCAAGCGCACCCAGAAACCCGCGGCAGCGATGAGCAAGCCGCCGGCGACGAAACCGAGTCCAGGGCCCAGGACGCCGTACGCCCATCCGGCGGCTACCGGCCCGATCACTCGGGCCAGGGCGCTGGCGGACTGGTTTACGCCAAGCACCTCTCCCTGCTCGTTGGCCAGGGCCCGCCGGGATACGAGGCTCTGAAGGGAGGGAGCCATCAGGCCCCAACCGATCCCGACCGCGATGAGGCTCAGGACCGTCGCCACCACGGTCTGCGTCAGGCCCATCGCGATGACTCCCGTCGCCAGGAGAAGGGCGCCAATGGCCGCGTTGGCTCGCTCACCGTAGCGCTCGACCATCGGACCGATGAGGGCGCCCTGCACGCCTGCCGATACCATGCCGACCAGTGCGAACATTCCGCCCGCGTAGAGAGCCGTGAGGCCCAACGGGTTCTCGAGGAAGAGAGGGAAGATCGTGGTGAACCCCGCGAAACCCATGGTGCCGAGGAAGAACGCGCCGATCGGACCACGGAGCCGCTTGCGGCGAAGGATGCGGGCCGCGGCCCGAGCCCGGCCGGTGACCGCGGACAGCACCCCGATTCCGTCACGCACGCGGTTTTCCGGTGCGAGGGACTCCGGGAGACGGAACCAGGCGGCGGTGGCCGCGGCGAGGCTGAGTCCGGCAGCCACGAAACCGGGGACGCTGTAGCCCCATGGGCTGAGGCCCCCTCCGATCGCGGGTCCAAAGATGAAGCCGAGCCCGAACGCGGCCCCGATCAGACCCATGCCTCGGGCTCGCCTCTCCGCCGTCGTGGAATCCGCGATGTAGGCCTGGGCCACCGGAATGTTGGCCCCCATCACGCCGGCGATCACCCGTGACAACAGAAGCACCTCCAGCGACCGGGCCAGGCCGAACACGACGTACGAGACGGCCGAGCCGAACAATCCGACGAGGAGTAGCGGACGGCGGCCATAGCGGTCCGATAGAGATCCCCAGATCGGAGAGAAAAGGAACTGCATGCCCGAGTAGGAGGCGATGATGAGACCCACCTCGAAGGGCGTGGCGCCGAGCTCCGTCGCGTAGAAGGGCAGCAGCGGCAGGACGATCCCAAAGCCCACCAGGTCCAGGAAGACCGTGAAGAAGACGATACCGAGTGCTACGGAACCCGTCTTCGGGCGGGTCATTCTACCTCGATCGGGTGGCCCGGATCGTCCAGGCCGGCCACCGGGGGAAGTTCCCTGCCCTGGCTCACGATGTAGGCCAGGTGAGCCCGAACGGATGCATCGGCGGCGCGCACTAGATCCACGTCGAGATCCCCGTACACCGACCTGCGGACCTCGGCTACCGATCCGGCTCCCGCCTCCAGGGCGCGCTCCACCTGCCGGTGGCGTTCGAGGCGGTGGTTCGCATACTCCCTCAGACGTGCCTCCCCGTCGTCGATGGGCTGGCCGTGCCCCGGGTAGAGCCGGCCGGGATCGAGAGACAGAACATGCCGGAAGCTCTCGAGGCAAGCCCCCACCTCTCCATCGGGGTGCAGGATCGCGCTGCTACCGGTGCCGAGGACCAGGTCACCGGTGAACACGGCGCGCCCCGGCTCCAGAAGGTAGGCCGTGTGGTCGGAGGAGTGTCCCGGGGTCCGAAGTGCGACGAGTCGCCACGGAGCGTCGGACGGCCCGACCTGGTCCCCATCCTCGAGCGATCGGCCGGCCAGGCCCCGCCGGGTGAGCGTCTCGCCCGACGCCGCCACCGGAGCCCCGAATCGTTGGGCCGCCAGTTCGGCAATGCCCGCGTGGTCCGCGTGGGCGTGCGTGAGGCAGATCACCGCGACGGGACGGTTCCCTACGAGGCGCTCCAGCTGCTCCATCTGGCCGATAATTGCAGGGCCGGGATCCACGATGATCAGCTCGTCCGAGCCCACGGCGTAGCTCCGGCTCCCATCCAGGGTGAGTGGACCCGGGTTTGACGCCACGAACCAGGCCACCGGCACTCCGGAGTCGCCGTGCAACTCAGTCCGCCTCGGCGTAGGCGGGGTCCCCGGGAAGTACCGGGCGGACGGAGTCCCCTTTCACCAGGAGCCGAGGCTCGATGGGTTCGGGGACCCGATCTGCACATTGCTCGAGCAGGGTCTCGATCCTCGGGCTCTCGGCCAGCTGCTGGAGGGTCATACGGGTAGGGAACAGCATCGGCAGCTCCCCCGCCGCGAACCGGTCCACGCCCTCGGCGGGCGTCACCCACAGGTGTCCGGCAAGCTCGGGCGTGAGCACTGGCGTGGGAGGCTCGGGGCCCTCGACGACGGTCAGGAAGAACCGGGTGTCGTAGCGGCGCGCGAACCTGGCGGGCGTGACCCAGCGGGACAGGTAGGCGGCCCGCAATCCTTCGAACTCGACCCCGAGCTCCCGCACGGCCGTGGCGAAGTCAGTCGCTCCGCCCAGCAAACGCTGTCTCCAATCTTCGGCCGCTTCCGGCGACGGGTTCGCACCCGCAGGCAGCAAGAGCGTCTCCTCGAACATCTCTCGAAGGGCCGCCACCGCCGCCGTGCCCTCTGGCTCGCGCAACGCGGCCGGAAGCAGCGCCAGGGATTCGGGGGTCCCGTCGCCGGGATCGATAACCCCTCCGGCGAAGACATGCGCCCCCGCCGCGAAGCGGGTCGTGTCGGGCCGGCGCAGCAGCAGGACCCTGTACGGTCCGCCTCCCGGAGGAGACCACGTGACGACGATGGTGGCGGCGGGTCGAGGGACGGCCGGGATCTCACCCGGGGCGATGTGGCCACGGGCAAACTCCTCGCGCTCGATTCGCTCCGTGGCGGCGCGCAGGTCGCTCAAGCCGGAATGCCCGAGATCGAGATGAGGGCGACAGCCACCAGCAGCAAGCTCACCGCGAAGGAGATGGCGATCGCCACCGGCAAGAGCACGATCGCCGCCGCCCGAGCCGTGCTCGTCGAATGCGCCCGGCGCACGCCCATGACCAGGATGAACAGGTGCCAGATCTGGACGGCGAACGCCAGCGACGCGTACAGCACGAGGTAGCCGCCGGGGACTCCCGGAATGAGCCCGCCGTACGCGAAGACAGGCGGAAGAGCGGAGGTCAGCAGCCCCACCCCCGCGGCATAGCAGATCACCGTGGCCGTAGCGCGGATGCCCCGGTGTGCCGGCGCGAGGAGCACGGAGAACAGGTGCATGATCGCCGCCCCGACGACCAGCGC
>JAMJQR010000181.1 GCA_023554335.1 Candidatus Benthicola marisminoris | reverse complement strand
GCCGAAAGCCTCCGGGAACCCATGCAGGGCGTCGAGACGGCGTACTACATGATCCATTCCATGGGAGATGAGGGAGATTTCGAGGCGCTCGAGCGCGAGGCCGCGACCAACTTCGGGAACGCGGCACGCGAGGCGGGTGTCAAGCGGATCATCTACCTTGGCGGTCTCGGCTCCGGGGACGATCTCTCGGCGCACCTGAGCAGCCGCCAGGTGGTGGGACGGATTCTCCGCGATTCGGGCGTCCCGACCATCGAGCTCCGGGCCTCGATCATCATTGGTTCGGGCAGCCTCTCATTCGAAATGATCCGATCGCTGGTGGAAAAGCTCCCCGTGATGATCACGCCGAGCTGGGTCCGGGTCGAAGCTCAACCGATCGCGATTGAGGACGTGGTCGCGTACCTCGACGCGGCGCGCACGACGCCGATCGAGGGAAGCCGGATTTTCGAGATCGGAGGCGCGGATGTCGTCAGTTACGGCGAGATCATGCAGGAGTATGCGCGGGCCCGGGGCCTGAAGAGATGGATGATCCCGGTTCCGATGCTGACACCGTGGCTGTCGAGCCTCTGGCTCGGGCTGGTCACGCCTCTCTATGCGAAGGTAGGCCGGAAGCTGATCGAAGGGGTCAAGAATCCCACGGTCGTGACCGATCCCTCGGCCCGGGAACTCGGTGTCGAACCCCGGGGCATTGCGGACGCGATCGCGCGGGCCCTGGCGAACGAGCAGAATGCCTTCGCCACTTCCCGCTGGTCGGACGCCGGGACCTCGGGAGGCCCGAGCTCGGGGGCCGGCGGTGACACGGGTCGTGGCGACAGCGCAGGGGGAACGAAGTACGGACGGCGCATCGTGGACACCAAGACACGCGACGTACCCTGTTCGTCAGCGGAGGCCTTCGCGCCGATCCGGCGCATCGGCGGAGATGTTGGCTGGTACTATGGCAACCCTTTGTGGCGCATTCGAGGGTTTCTTGACCGGCTGGTCGGGGGACCGGGACTCCGACGCGGACGACGTGACCCCGAGGATCTTCGTCCCGGTGAGGCGCTGGACTTCTGGCGGGTCGAAGCCTTCGAGCCCGACCGGCTGCTTCGCCTGCGAGCGGAGATGCGACTGCCCGGGCGGGCCTGGCTTCAGTACGAGGTGGCGCCGGACGGCGAATCCGGACAGCGATCGGTCATCACGCAGAGCGCGATCTTCGATCCGCTCGGACTGTTCGGGCGGCTATACTGGTATGCCCTGCTCCCGATCCATGCCTTCATGTTCCGGGGGATGCTGCGGAATGTCGCACGTGAGGCGGAACGGCTGGCGACACCGCCGTCCCGCGGCGACTCAGCGCTCCACCGGTCCCAGGTACCGGTCAAGCCAGTCGAGGGTCTCGCGAATCAGTAGCTGTCGAGGGACGTCGTGCCCTCCCTCCGCGATCACGTGCCGTTTGTGTTCGTCCGGAGTGCCCAACAGCTGGAACATCGGCTTCTGCGAAGTCTCGACCGGGAAAAACATGTCGTGCCGGCCGTTCAGCATCAGCACGGGGATCGCTAGTCGGGTGACGAAATGGAACGGGTCCGCCTCCGGCTGCGCCCGCTGGAACTTGAGGCCGGCGACGTAGAAGACGGCGGCATCGAACCGCGGCTCCACCGCCGTCATCAGCACCCCGAGGCGTCCTCCCCAGCTCACGCCGAAGTAGGCCAGCTTCCCGGCGTCGATGTCATCGCGGGTCTCCAGGTAATCGATGGAGCGTCCCAGGTCCTGATACCAGCGGATCACTCGATCCCGATAGGCGATCGTCTCGTTCGGCGTGTCGGTATCGAGGTCGTCACGCCGCTCCCAGACGCCATCATAGACGGGGATGATCACGGCGCGACCGTCCTTGACCAGGAACTCACCGGCCCATGAGACGAGCGAGTCCTGGTAGATCGCGCCTGACCCCGGAAAATATACCACGGCCTGGTAGGGTGGCCGCGCGCTCTTCGGCACGAACAGGTTCGCCAGCATGCGTTCGCCGCCGTACGCCGCGTCGAACGAGATCCGTTCGCGAACCCAGTCCTCGGGCGTCGTGTCCCGGACCTCGACCGTCGCGTTGAGCGGCGCCGGATCGTAGGCGAACATGCTGAGGAACACCTTGTACGTCTCGTCCGAAACCGGCTGCTCGGCGAAGAAGTCGCGTATCGGTTGCTTGATCGGGATTCCCGCCGCGGCGAAGTCTTCATCGCCGTACAGCGCGAGCCTGAGACCATTGGTGACCGAGCGGTCCCAGGCGGGCTGTTCGAACGCATCGTTGAACATGTAGGTCGCGTCGTTCCACCCTCCGCCGAGGATGAACCGCCCCGAGATCCCCTCGTTCCAGCACCATTCCCGGGCGTTGCCCGCCATGTCGAGCGTGCCGAAGGGGCCGACGCCCCCGAGCTTCCCGGTCGGGGTCGGTCCAGCACCGGAGAAGTTGCTCGCGGGCACGATGTGCGACGAAAGCAGCGTCCCCGCCGCCCGGTTCCAGTGGAACACGGTCGGAAGCCGCTTGCCGGCCCAGTTCGCAAACGCGGCCGCCTCGTACCAGCTGATACCGGTGACCGGGTGGTCGGCCTCGCCGTCCGGGTAGTCTCCGGCCTCCCAGGTGGCCGGGCCCTGCCGACCTGTGCGATCCGTGAACCGGGCGATCGCCTCAGCGAATTCCAGCCTCCTCCCGCCCCGAACGAACGGCTCGACCCACAGCTCGAGTGCCTCGTAGCCGCCCGCGTCGATGAAGCGCTTGAATTCGCGGTTCGTCACCTCGAGTCGGTCGATCCAGAAGCCGCTCAGCGCCGGCGGCTCCACGTGCTCGAGACCCGGGATCACCAGCGGGTCGTCACCCCCGGGGACCCAGACCATGTCCGCCGTATCGGCCGCCGTCGGGACCAGCCGGTAGGTGGAATCCGTCGGCATCCACTCGAACGTGCCCAGTTCCAGCGGCGTGTAGCCTTCGAGCTCGAACCGGAGCCGAATGACGCCTCTCGGCACCCGCGCTGCCTCGATCGGCGTCGTCCCGATCCGCTCCCACTGGCCGGTGGCCAGATACGGGCCCGCGTACGCCACGGCCCCGGGGGGGTCCGTCTGCAGCGGGATCAGGCGGCTGAACGACGATACGAGACTCGCGGCCGAGGAGTCATTCTCGAAGTCGATCCCGGCTCCGCGCGCCACGGCCCATGCGGAGTCGAACAGCCGTTGCTCGGTCAGGACCTCGATCTCCGCAGCGATCAGCGCTCGCTCCGCCGCTCTCTCGGTCGCATCGCCGTACCTCAGAATCCAGCCCACGGCGATCACGCCCCACAGCGCCAGGGCGAGGAGTGCCCCCAGCCCGAGGTTGCGCCAGGTGAAGATCTTCCGGACCGCGCCCCCGGCGTCGACGTCGTGTGGAAACGCCGTCCGGCCCGGTGCTTCATCACCACGCACGGATCCCTGCACGATCGCCGTGATCAGCGCGATCGGGAGTCCCAGGGCGAGAAGGGCGAGCGCATATCCGAACACCCGCTGAGGCAGGCCCGTGTTGTCCACGAGCACATCGATCACCTGCAGGACCAGCCAGCCGCCCGCCAGATACAGGCCGAGCGTGGGCCAGACGGTGCGTCCCCTGAACTTCACCTGCCGTCCTCCGCTGAGTAGCCGTCCTCCGCCGGATCGTACCCGTTCGGAAGACCCAGCTGATCCATCAGTACCTGCACGCGCGGATCGTCTCGAAGCGGATCGAGCGAAGGATCGGTGGAGGCCATTCCGAGAGATAGGTCGTTCGACTCGGAGGCGCGTTCGAGCCAGCGCACGGCCGCCTCCTCGTCTCCCAGACGCGTGAAAATTACGGCGCTCTGCCTGGCGTTGAACACGCTGTCCGCGATCAGAGTCTGCGCGACCTGCCGGGCCTCGGCGATCAGCGAATCATCCGCCGTCCCCGCGCCACCTGCCGTCGCAGCGAACGCGTGCCCGAGGACGGCGGCCGTTTCCGGCTGTCCGGCCCTCATTATTCTCGCCAACTCGACGGCATGGATGGCCATCTCGTCACCGGTCAGACCGAATTCGGGTCCATCAAGCAGCAGGAACAACCTTGCGGCCGCCTGGTCGCCCCCCGCGGCGAGCGTGCGCTCGAACAGGGAGCGAGCCTCGTCGTACTCCCGCGCGGCAGCCAGGCTGATCGCTAGAACTCCGTGGATCACAGGCGAGAGTGGATCGATCCGTAACGCGGCGCGCTGCTGCTCGATGGCCTCCTTCACCCGGCCCTGATTCCGCAGCATGTCACCCAGCATCGCACGAGCATAGGCGTTGGATGGCTTGCGCTCGATCGCCCGCCGCAGCGCCAGTTCGGCGGTCGCCCAGTCCCGTTCCATTTCCGAGGCGAGGGTTCCCCAGGACGCCCAACCCTCCGCCAGCTCAGGGTCGAGAAGCACCGCTCGTTGCGCCGCTGTCATCGCCCGTGGGACGAACTGTTCGCCGCGGATGTCGCGAAACGCGAGCGCATCGATGGCGTCGGCCAGACCGCTCCAGGCGAGCGCGAACTCCGCATCGCGGGCGACGGCCTCCTCGCACTGCTCGACGGCCAGCCACAACTGGTCGATGTTGCGCGAGTACCAGTTCTGGCGGCACGTCAGGTACAGGTCCCAGGCTGCGAGGTCGTCCGTACCGCCCCGGTACAGTTCTTCCGTTTCGCTGCGCAGGCGCGGCAGCAGGGCGCGGGTGATCGATTGCGCCAGTTCCTCCTGGACCTGGAAGATGTCCGTAATGTCGCGGTCGTATTCGTCGGACCACAGGTGGTACCCGGTCTCCGCATCGATCAGCTGGGCCGTGATCCGGACCCGGTCCTCCGAGCGTCGCACGCTTCCCTCGAGCACTGTCTCCACGTCGAGCGTGTCGCCGATCGTTCTCAGGTCCAGGTTCTGGTCCCGCAGCGAGAAGGATGACGTCCGGCCCGCGACTTTCAGGTCCTCGACTCCCGACAGTGCGTTGAGCAATTCGTCAGCGAGCCCGTCGCTGAAGTACTGGTTGTCCGGATTCCCGCTCAGGTTCTCGAACGGCAGCACGGCGATCGATTCATACGTCTGCGCCCCCGGGCCGGTCCGGGTGAGCGTCCACCAGGCGCCGAGGCAGAGCAGGATGATGCCGACGAGGGCGGCGATCCCGGCCGGCCAGCGTCTCCGGGCCGGCTGTGCGACGATCGCATCGAGTTCCGCCGTTTCCAACGGATCTGTCTGCCTGACGCCCTCCGGCGTCCGCTCATACGCCCAGGCCAGGACCAGGGCGACGGGGAACCCGAGCAGCGCCAGCCACACGACGAGCGTGACCGTCCATTCCGGCAGCGGGATTCGGGGAAAGATGAGATCGGCCGCCTCGATGAGCACGAAGGCCGTGGCGCCGTACATGGCCGCGACCCGGAACACGCTGCGGCGCTTGAACTCGGCGAACAGGCGCCGGTAGTCGTTAACCTGGCTTGCTGCCACCGTCACGCTCCCGGTTCAGCCAACAGGAATCAGTCCCTGCCCGCGGGCCCCACGTAGGGCGGCAGCCGCTCCAGAAGGGACTCGAAGCGCGGATCGGTCCGGAACCTGTCCAGCATCGGATCGTGCTCGATAAAGAAGCGGTCCTGCCGCTGCAGCGGCTCCGTGAGTTCGTCGAGATC
>JAMJQR010000180.1 GCA_023554335.1 Candidatus Benthicola marisminoris | reverse complement strand
TGTTCCCATCCGCATTGGAGAGCGGGCCTACGGGAACCTGTATCTGACCAACAAGCGGGGTGACCAGGCGTTTACGGATCGCGACGAGACGATCGTGAGCATGCTGGCCGCCCAGGCCGCCGTCTCGATCGAGAACGCCCGGCAGTTCAAGACCCTGCAGCGCCTTCTGGACGAGCTGCGCGAGACCCAGCAGCAGCGGGACCGCTTCTACGCGTTCGTGAATCACGACCTGAGGAACGCATGCAGCGGCGTGATGATGTGGTCGGAGCGGTTGCTGGCGGACACCACCGGTGAGGCAAGGGATATTCCCGAGAAGATCCGCCGAGGCAGCGAGCACGCCATGCGGCTCGTCCAGGACGTGCTGGACCTGTAGAGCCTGTCGCAGGGTCGTCTCGAGACCTGGCCACGAATGATCGTGGTCAATGACCTGCTGCAGGCCGCGATGGACGGGATCCACCCTGAGGCGGAGAAGAAGAAGATGCGGCTCCGCCTCAAGCGGAACCGCAGCAACCTGCGCATGGTGGCGGATCCGGATCGCGTGCTCCAGATCGTGACGAATCTCCTGAGCAATGCGATCAAGTACTCGCCGGAGGGGACGGACGTGCGGCTCGAGGCCGAGCTCAGAAGGGAAGGGCCGGGCGGGCCCGAGGATGTCGAGCGCTGGATCGCGATCGGAGTCAGCGACCACGGGCCCGGGATTCCCGAGGAGGACCAGGAGCGCATCTTCGGCGAGTATGAGAAGGGGGGTACCGGACGCCGTGCCCGGAAGGGCATGGGCATCGGGCTCACCCTGTCACGGCAGCTCGCCGACTACATGGGCGGGTCGCTGACGCTGGCGTCGCAGCCGGGAGAGGGGGCGACGTTCACGCTCTGGATGCCACACGGCCGGGAGCCTGAGCAACGGAGCGGCTGGATCGGATAGCCGGGTGCCGGCTACCCCCAAGGAAAAGGGGCGCCTCAAGGCGCCCCTCGTTCGTTTCACCTGTTGCAGTGAGTCCCGGAGCTCGGTCTCAGAGGCGAAGGGCCACGTGATGGGGCTCGGGCAGGATTCCCTGCTCGCGATAACGCTTCAGCTTGCGATACAGGGTCCTCCGGCTGATCCCGAGCGCCTCCGCCGCGGAGCTCTGGTGCCACTGGGTCTGCTCGAGCATGTCGAGGATGTACTCTCGCTCCAGCCGTTCCAGGTCCCACTTCTCTTCGCGCGCTCGGGAGAGAAGATTGCGCTCCGGGTCCGGCCGCTGTCCCGGCGGCTCGAACGGGATAGCGCGGGCTCCCGCGTGCATGATCACCGCTCGCTCGATGAAGTTCTCGAGCTCCCGGACGTTTCCCGGCCAGTCGTAGGACATGAGCCGGGTCATCGTCTTGGGCGGGATCTCGGGGGGCTCAAGGCCGTTCTCGTCCGCGAACCTCTGCCGAAAGTGCTGCGCGAGTACCGGGATGTCGTCGCGGCGCTCACGCAGGGCCGGGACGCGGATCGGGAACACGTTGAGTCGATAGAACAGGTCCTCCCGGAATTCGCCCTTCTCGACGAGCTCCCCGAGGTCCCGGTTCGTGGCGGCGATGAGCCTGAAGTCCACCGTGATGGGCTCCCGCCCGCCCACGCGGGTGACCTTCCGGTCCTGGAGGACGCGCAGAAGCTTGACCTGCACCCCCTCGGACACCGTGCTGATCTCGTCGAGGAAGATCGTCCCGCCCTGGGCTTCCTCGAACAGGCCGCGCTTGCTCTGCACGGCGCCTGTGAACGAGCCCTTCATGTGGCCGAACAGCTCGGACTCCAGAAGAGTCTCCGGAAGCGCAGAGCAGTTGATCGCCACGAACGGACGCCGGCTGCGGCCGGAGAGCTCGTGGACGGCCCGGGCCGCCAGCTCCTTACCCGTCCCGGTGTCACCGGTGATCAGCACGTTGGCCCTAGTCGGCGCCACACGCTCGATCATGCCGTACAGGCGCTGCATGGCCTGGGACTTCCCGACGAGGTGCGCGCGGACACCAGCGCTCGTCTGGCTCCTGAGCTGGGCGACTTCGCGCTTGAGCTCCAGCTCCTCACGAGCCCTGGCCAGGATGTGAAGCAACTCTTCGGTGCGGAACGGCTTCTTGATGAAGTCCACCGCCCCGAGCTTCATCGCCTCGACCGCGCTGTCGATAGATCCGAAGGCGGTCATCACGATGAACTGGGCGTCGGTCTGGAGAGCGGGCCCGGCCCCGAGTACGTTCAGGCCGTGCATTCCGGGCAGGTTCAGGTCGAGCAGCACGAGATCATAGAGCTGCTGATCCAGCTGCCGCAGTCCTTCTTCTCCCGACCGTACCGCGTCCACCCGGTACCCGTTCTCCGCGAGGACGGTCAGCAGGAGATCGCGGACGTTCTCCTCGTCCTCGACGACGAGCACCCGGGGGGCGACATCGGACTTCGTATATTCCTCAGACATGTGCACTCCGTCTCAGGCCCAGTTCAGGGCCGGCGAACTTCGATCGGCGGCCCGGATGGAGGACCGCACGACCGGGTGAGGGGGATCACCCGGCCGGCGCGTCCGGTGCGGGCGACCTTCGCCCGCGGCCGATGCCTGCTCGGCGTCCCGCCTCACATTGCCGGAATTGTGCCACGAAGGCCCATCCCGGCCGTTCGGGCTCCGCGGCCCCCGAGAGGCGCTTTTCTATGCACCGCAGGGGCGGATATCAGCGTCGTGCGTACGCCCCATCCGTGCGGAGCTGCTACGCCGAAACGTCCCATTCTTACACGGGACGTGACAAACTGTCACCGTGTGGGTTGAAGTGGCAAGAGGTGACGGCGGGTCCAGGGGCTACCGCTTAGTCCTTGAACGGGTTCGGGGCCCGCGGCTTGTCGCTCGACGGCGCCGAGTCCAGCAGCCGCTGCAATTCCTCATTGCTGAGCTCGAAAGGATCGTCCTGGTGGCCGGGAGCCCGCACCACGCGGGTCGGTCCCGGATTGCCGGGCTCGGGTTCGAAATGCCAGTCCCAGCGGCTTCGATCGCGTACTCGCCAGGCATTCCCCGACCGGTCCACGAACTTACGGTAGCTCATGAGGCGCTCCTTTCGTGGGCTGGTCCCCACTGGGTCCTGGCGAAGGCCAGGAACCCACCGATGGTGATCAAGGCGAAAGCGAACCACTGAACCGCGTACCACAGGTGAGGTCCGTCCGAGGGTGATGGCTCGTCGATGGTGGCGGGGCCGCCCTCGACCGCACTGGACTGCGAGAGAAGGACGTAGACAGGCAGTACCGGGTACGGAAGAACGGCCTCAGCGGCCTCGAGGTCGAGGGACCCGAGAACCCGATGTTCGACGCTGTCGAACGAATGTGTGCGGCCGGGGACCCGGCTCGCCGTCTCTCCCGCCAGCGCCATTCCGACGACGTCCACCTCCGAGCCCTCCGTATAAGGGCGGCTGCCGGCGAGGTCGGCGCTCAA
>JAMJQR010000179.1 GCA_023554335.1 Candidatus Benthicola marisminoris | reverse complement strand
GAGGTTGGCTGCATTGACGGCCGATTCCACCTGTCGCCGTCTCGCCTCGTACTCGTCCCGGTACGTGTAGGTCGCCACGATGGCGTCCTCGACTTCGCGGAATGCGGTGAGGATCGTCTGCTCGTACTGGTTAAGGAGCTGTTCGGTCCGGGCCACCTCGATCTCGACCCGGCGCTCGTTCTTACCCGCGTTGAAGATCGGGCCGAGCAGGTTGGCGCCCAGGTTCAGAAACCCGGTGCCGAGGCTTCCGCCCGTCAGGTCTCCGCTCACACCGGTCGACCCGGTGAGACTGAGAGAGGGGAACTTCAGCGCTTCCGCCACCCCGATGCGTGCTGTCTGAGCGGCGAGCCGGCGCTCGGCCTGCAGGATGTCGGGACGCCGCTGCACCAGCTCGGATGGGAGGCCTGCCGGAACGTCGGGAGGGAAGACTTGCTCCGTGAGGCTCAGGCCGCGCTGGATGGACTCCGGCGACCGGCCCAGGAGCACGCTGAGCGCGTTCTCTGTCTGCGAGCGGCTTCTCCTGAACGCCTCCACCGACGCCTCGGCATCGGCGAGCAGGATCTCCGACTGGTTGAGATCCACCTCGTTGATCATGCCGGCCTCCTGGCGCACCCGCATGATCTCGAACGACTCCCGGCGAGCGTCTACGGTCCGCCGGGCGATGTCCAGCCGGTTGTCGAGGTCCAGGAGCCGGAGGTACAGGCTCGCCACGTCGGCCACCAGCGTGATCGTGACGGATCGGTAGGCTTCCTCCGTGGCCAGGAGCTCCTGCACCGCTGCCTCGTTGGCGCGCCGGATGCGGCCCCACAGGTCGACCTCGTAGAAGACGTCCGCGGCCACGAAGATGCCCCGCGTGGGGATGTGGTCGCCCTCGTCGGTGACCGCCTCGCCCGCATTGGCTCCGGCCGCAACGTCGACCCGGGGATACAGGTCGGCTCTCGCGAAGCCGGCCTGCGCGCGCGCTTCCGCGATTCGGGCGAGGGCGACCCGGATGTCGCGGTTCTCCTCCAGGGCGATACCGATCAGATCCTGCAGCACCGGATCCTGGAACAAGTCCCACCAGGCCACGTTGGCGATCGATTCGCCCGAGGGGGTCGGTTGACGGTACGTCTCGGGCTGTGGGACGGGGGGCTGGACGTAGTCCGGTCCCATCTTGCAGCCTGCGAGCAGCACCATGACAAACAATGCGGGGCCGATGCGGCTCCCGGGGCGGGGGCTCTCGTTCTTCAGCTTCATGCCTTCTTCACCCGTTTGCGTTGGAGGTACTCCAGGAATCCGAAGGCCACCGCGACGTACACGACGGCCAGTATGATCTGCGCGATGCGCGTATAGAACTTGGACGCGGCGTCGGCTCCGGTGATGGTGACGCTCATTCCCACCAGCAGCACCACGGAGTTGAACGCCGTCTTGAACAGGGGCGCGGCCGGTCGATCGGAGAAGATGAAGTCGCCGAACAGGAGACCGGTGAGCAGCGTGAGCAACAGGAACATCCCGATCTGCGGGTAGACGACCAGGAGGTTGTAGAAGACGATGGCCCCGGCGCCCCCGATGAGGTTCCCCACGATCAGGGCCTTACCCTGCTTCCAGCCCGCGGCGAAGCTCGGAAGCAGCGATAGCAGGCCGATGAACACGAGGATCACCGCGTCCGAGCTGAGGTTGAGGAAGAAGAAGACCATGAGCACGGGGAACACGACGGTGACCGTGCGCCGAGCGTACGCCGCCCGCGCGGCCGGTGGCGGCGGTTCCTTCGCGGCTTGCCCGGGCTTCCCCTGTCCCATGACGCCAGACGGCAGATCGGGCAACACGACGTGCGCGAACCACGCTACCCCGACGGCGATCGCCGCGCCGTAGACCAATCCGACCGCGACTCCAATCGCGAGGCCAATGGATGCCATGCCCATCAACGGGATGATGAGCGCAGCGATCAAGAGCCAGACCATGCGGAGGGGCCGGGCACCACCCGCGAGAGAGTAGAAGATGCGGTATAGCACCACGAACTCGATGAGCAGGAAGATGCCCTGGTACGGCAGGACGTAGCGCGTGAGCAACACACCGACGAACGCTCCGGCGGCGACCGGAATCACGAAGCCGGCCGCGGACTCGAATGTCGGTCGGGGCGCCGGCGAAGCCAGCAGCATCGCGATGAGGATCGGGACGAGAAAGGGGAGCTCGAAGCCGATCAGGTACGCGAAACCGGATCCGACGGTGGTGCCGACCGCGAAGCGGAGTATCCTGCGAGTGCGCTGATCCGTGAGGATGGTGGCTGGAGCCGGGGCCGCGAGAGCCCGGCCGTCAGCGGACATACGACAGGAGCGACGAAATGCGGATCCGCAGCGCCGCGACCGCATTCAGGATCGGATTCGATCCTGCGTACACGACGACGTCCGCCTGTCCCCCGACGCGCAGCAGACCCCGGGCATCCTCTCTCTGGAACCGGATGATCACCGGAAAACGCTGCGGGTCTTGAAGCCATCCCTGCGCGCTCTCCGCGGTGGGGAGCGCGCCCCGGGCACCCTCCCCGGTGTCCACGCCGGCGCTGACGCTGGCCACGGAGCCCTCGAAGACGCGTCCCGGGGCCACGTCCAGGGCTACCTCGGCGCGGTCACCGACTTCGATCCGTCCGAGGTTGTTCTCTCGCATGTCCGCCCGGATCCATACGTCCTGCGCCGAAATGAAGGTCGCGAGCGGCTGGCCGGCGGAGGCGAAGTGTCCCTCGGCCAGCTGAAGGTCGCCCACGACGCCACGGCCAGGCGCCAGGATCACCGCATTCTCGAGGTTGAACTCGGCCTGCTCCAGGGCGGCGACGGCGGCCTGGATCGCGGGGTTGTCTTCGCCGGTCGCGCCCAGACTCTCCCGCGCTCTCTGCAGCTCGGCCTCGGCGCTCATCAGGCCCGCCTGGGCCTGGTCGAGCTGCGTGGTGGCACGGTCGCGGTCGGCCTGGGACAGGGCCCCGGGGTTCGCCTGGTTGATCGCCTCCACGCGGTCGAAATAGCGCTGGTTGCGGTCGAGCCGGGCTCGAGCGACGCCCACCTGGCCGGCTGCGGCCTCGACCGCGGACACGCCCGCCCGGACCTGCTGGCCGGCCAGCTCGAGCTGGGCCCGCGCCGAGTTGACCGCGAGCTGGAAGGGGAGAGGATTGATCCGGAGAATCGTGTCTCCCGCGCTCACGATCTCGTTGAGCACCACGTTAACGTCGGACACGTAGCCCGAGACCTGTGAAGCGATCGGCACGACGTAGCCTTCGACCTTGCCGAGCTGGGTGAACGGAGTCGCGCGATCCGACGCCAGGTGCCACGCGAAGAGAAGGGCGACGACCGCCGACACCGCGATCGTGACCCGGCGCGCCGGGTCCATTCCCTTCAGACGGCCCCGCAGGCCCTTCGGGGCGACCTCGGCGGACTCGTCGGTCACTCGCCACCCTCCGCCGGAGCCGGCGCTCGGGTCGTCGAGAACATCCCGAGATCGGCGTCCTGCTCCAGCCA
>JAMJQR010000178.1 GCA_023554335.1 Candidatus Benthicola marisminoris | reverse complement strand
CCTCGGGGTGAGTCGTCTGCCCGTCGAACGCGCGCGCCTGGTTCGTACCCGCGCCAGACGTTCCCGCGGCGTTGAAGGAGGAGGTGGTCACGGTGATCGCCTCGCCGAACACCGTAAGGCCGTTCACCGGATCTCCGTGTCCGAAGCCGCTGAAGTCGACGGTCGTGCAGACCTCCTCGGCGGCCGCCAGCACGCCGATCGCGCCACCCGCGTTGTTCGGATCGCTCGGAATTTCGCCGTTGCAGGCTCCAAGAACTCCGGCAGCCAGAATCACGCCGGCGGCTGCCCTCCAGTTGTTTCTCATTGCCCCCTCGCTTCCTGCGTTGAATGGTTCGTGCGTCCGCCCGCCAGCGGGCGAAGGCGATGCAACGACCAGAGTTTGAGCAAGTAAGATTCCTATGCGGATGAGTGCGTCAAGTCGTTGCCAAATTGTGAATTGTGAAATTCTCCACACCGGTTCGAACGCTCAGGATCTGTAGCCCGCCCGCAACGAATCATGGTGCGGATGCCACACTTCGCGCCGAGGTCGACCCATTTCCGTTCGTACGCGAAACCCGAGGCGGAGCCATAGCGTCCGGTCTCCGGCCCGCGCTACTATGACAGCATGGCTCGAGCTTCCGTGACTTCTGCTGCGGACCCGGCGGTCGGCGAACAGCCGGAATCCCGGGTCCTCTCGCTGCGCGTCCGCCTCATCGGCGGCCTCCTGATCCTACTGTTTCTGGCCCTGTTTTCGTTGGCTGTGGTCGTCTTCGTGTGGGAGCGTCTGTCGCTGCCCTCGGAGTACCTGTATGGAGGCCTGGTCGCGGCGATCGCCATCGATCTCGTGCTGCTCGGCCTCGTCGCGGACTACCGCCTTCGGGTGCTCGTTGCGCGACCTGTCGCGCGGATGGTGGAAGGAGCGGAACAGATAGCGGCAGGATTCGAGGAACACCGACTGCCGAAGTCCGATACCGCGGAGATCGACCGCCTCTCCAGCGCGGTCAACGAGATGGCCGCCCGGCTCATACACAACCAGCAACTGCTGGCCGAGAACGTGAGGTCTCTGGAGCTGACCAATCGAGATCTCTCGGCTGCCCGCACCAGCCTGGCCCGGGCGGACAAGATGGCCTCCATTGGCCGACTGGCCTCCGGAATCGCTCACGAGATCGGAAACCCGCTCGGCGCGATCCTCGGATACGTGGAACTGGGGCGGCGCAGCGTAGAAGGGGACGCGGAGTGGCTGGCCGGAATCGGACACGAGGCGGGGCGGATCGACGCGATCGTGCGAGGCCTGCTGGACTACGGTCGTCCCAAGGCGGCGGCGACGAGGGATGTGAGCGTATCGGAGTCGGTGCAGCAGGCGGTAGAGCTCATGCAGCTGCAGGGATCCTTGAAGGGAGTCGATCTCGAGGTCGACCTTGCCGAGGCCGGGGCGCGTGTGAGCGCCGATCCGTTTCAGCTCGAGCAGGTTCTGGTGAACCTGCTGCTCAACGCCGTGGACGCCACCGACGAGGTTCCCGGGCCAAAGTGGATCCGGATCCGCTCCAGATCCATGGTCGTAACGGCCCGTGACCGCTGGGGGGTGGCGAGGAGCCGCCGCGACGATCCGCACGGGATCGACTACTCGCACCTCCGCCGATTGGACCAGGCTCTGGACCCCGGGCCGGCCCGCCAGTTGTCGGAAGGCGATGCAGCGGTGGAGATTCTATTCATGGACAGCGGTCCCGGGATACAGCCCGAGGACGTCTTGCGCGTCTTCGACCCGTTCTTCACCACGAAGGCCCCCGGCCTGGGCACGGGCCTGGGCCTGGCCGTGTCGGCCCGACTGATCGAGAACATTGGCGGTACGATCGAGGCGATCCCCGCCGGAGACGATGGCAAGACCTTTCGCATACTCCTGCCTGTGACGATGGAGCGGGAAGCATGAAGATCCTGGTTGTGGACGATGACTCGGGCTTGAGGCGCACGGCATCGCTGATCCTCGAGAACGAAGGCTACGAGGTCGCGACCGCTTCGGACGGTGAGGAAGCGCTGGCTCGTGCCGCGGAATGGCTGCCGGACCTGATCCTGACCGACGTCCGGATGCCCGGCGTGGATGGCCTGGAGTTTCTGGATCGCCACCGGGAGGCAGGCGGCGGCGCCCGGACCATCGTGATGACCGCCTACGGCAGCCAGGATCTGGCGGTGGAGGCCATACGGAAGGGGGCTTACGACTATATCGACAAGCCGTTCTCTCCCGAGGCTCTTCTGCTTCGCGTCAGAATCGCCGAGGAACACGGGTCCAAGGACCGCGAGATCAAGCGTCTCAGGAAGGAAGTGCGGGCCGAGAAGCGCCGCGGCGATATCGTGGTCGCGAGCTCCGGGATGAAGGCGGCCGTGGAGCTGGCCGATCGGGTAGCCAAGCATCCGACGACGGTCCTGATCACGGGAGAGAGTGGGACGGGCAAGGAGCTCGTGGCCCGCCTGGTCCATCAGTCGTCCACGCGGGCGGACGGTCCCTTCGTGCCGGTCAACTGCGGCGCGATCCCCGAGAACCTTCTGGAGTCGGAGTTGTTCGGCCACGTGAAAGGGTCGTTCACCGGCGCTTCACGGGACCGTGCCGGCCTGTTCGAGGAGGCGCAGGGCGGAACGCTTCTCCTCGACGAGATCGGCGAGCTTCCTCAAACGCTGCAGGTCAAGCTCCTGCGGGCACTTCAGGAGGGAGAGATTCGAAGGGTCGGGGAGTCAAAGGCCCGTGCGCTCGACGTTCGCATCCTTGCTGCCACGGCGCGCGACCTCGAGGCCGACGTCCAGGAGGGCGAGTTCCGCTCCGATCTCTACTACCGCATCAACGTCGTCCGCATCCATCTTCCCCCCCTTCGCCATCGAGTGGACGATGTCCCGGTGCTGCTGGAGCACTTCCTGGCGCTGTACAACGAGAGCCTGGGCCTCAGCGTGGGTGGGTTCGAACCGCAGGCGGTCAAAGCGCTCACCTCCTACTCCTGGCCCGGAAACATCCGGGAGCTGGAGAACGTGGTAGAGCGGGCCATGGTGCTGACGGAGGACGAGCAGATCGGTCTGGATGACCTGCCCATGGCGATTCGCGACCCGAAGACGTCCGTCAAGGCGGCTGGCGGTAATCTCTCCAGCGACGAGCTGTCCGTGAAGAAGCGAACGTGGGAGCTGGAGAAGCATCTGATCGGTCGGGCCCTGGAAGTCACGGGGGGCAATCGGACGCGGGCGGCCGAGCTTCTGGACCTCAGCTATCGGGCTCTTCTCTACAAGATTCGCGACTACGGCCTGGAGTAGTTCGTGGCAGGGCCGGGACTGCCTCAACCCGCCCGAAGTGTGGTGATGGCGCAATACCCATCGGTCTGGACTCTGTTGGTCGAAAGCCCTAAGATGTTGTAAATGCAGAATTTGAATAGAATCCATCGGACTGGCACGACAGATGCTCGAACCGGGACGTACTACGATCACCCGGAGAGCGAGCGTGCCATGAGCACAGATGACCAGGTCAAAGACCTAGGCGGCGTTGCCGCCATGCGCCTGCGGCAGGGAGGAGCGGCCAGACGCCGCTTCGTCCGCCTGGACGGGCCCAAGGGGCCGCGCCTGGAGCCAGAAGCTCCAGCGCCGCGGGCCGTGGGTCGGATCGAGGAGTTCCTGCTGCGGGCGGCCAACTTCCTGGTCGCGGTCGCTGCGCTCACCATCCTCCTGCCGGTGATCATCATCGTCGGACTGCTGGTGCGTCTGGACAGTCCCGGTCCCATCATCTATCGGCAGCTCAGGATCGGGCTCGACCGTCGGGGCCGTCTGGATGTCCGCGATCGGACGGGCCGCAGGGTCAACGACCTCGGTGGACGACCGTTCATGATCTACAAGTTCCGCACGATGAGGGTCGACGCGGAGCTGGATTCCGGTCCGGTGTGGGCGCGGAAGAACGATGACCGCGCCACGCGGGTCGGTCGCTTGCTTCGCGCGACCCGCATGGACGAAATCCCGCAGTTCTGGAACGTGCTCAAGGGAGACATGGCGGTGGTGGGTCCACGGCCCGAGCGTCCCAACTTCGTGCTGGAGCTGCAGAAGGAGATTGACGGCTACCGGTTGCGCAATCGTGTCCGGCCGGGAATCACGGGCTGGGCGCAGGTCAATCGCGGAGCGGATCAGACGGTGGATGATGTCAGGGAGAAGGTCGACTTCGACATCGAGTACGTACGGCGCCGGTCGCTCTGGTTCGACCTTATGATCATGCTGAAGACGCTGCCCGTGATGTTCGAGCGGGAGAAGTCGCTCGAGACGGACGACGAGTAGCGGACCGACCGAGTGAGCCGTTCACTTCGTCTCTATTCAGGCACTCAGGAGCACCAGGCGCATGGCAAACGGCCCCCGACAACCTTCAGTTGATCCCATCACCGTGATGCTGGTGAGCGCTCACGACTGGTTCGCTTCGGCGCTTCAGGCAGTGCTCGAGCCGGAGGGGTTCCAGTTCGCGCGCGTGCGCTCGGCACGGGTCGCACTTCGGGACGGATCTCAGATGAGTCCCGACATGGTGATCATCGACGAGGGCCTCCCGGACATGGACGTGAGCGATCTGGCTGCCTCGCTGGGGGCCGGCGTGCTGAAGCCCAGCGTCCCCATCCTCGTCTACTCGCCCAACTTCTGGCACGAGCAGGAACAGGCCGCTGCGATGCGTGCGGGTGCGTGGGACATCATCAAGGAGCCGGTGCGCTCCAACCTCGTGGTCGCGAAGCTGCAGCGCCTCCTGAACATCAAGCTGCTCATCGAGTCGGCAGAGGAGGGCTCTCTGTCCGATGTGTCCACCGGGCTGCTCAACCTGGCCGGAATGATGCGGATGCTGAGGGTCCTCGGAGGAGCGGCTCGCCGGTACGGGGGTGAACTGAGCTGTGCGGTCGTCGGTCCGACTCGCGCGCCGGACGCGGAACTGGTCGACGGTGTCCGCCGCCAGGCCGCCAGCCTGTGCTCCGGAGCGGTGAGAGAGTCGGACGTGTGCGGTTGGGTAGGCGACACCGAGCTGGGGATCGTGGCGTTTGGCACCGATGCCTCGGGGGTGACATCGATGATCCGCCGACTCACGGAAGCGGCGGCTGCCGAGACCATTTCCACCGGGCTGACCCCGCTGAGCGCGGGCATCGTCGAACTGACCGATCGCTTCGAGACCCGGGAAGACGACGAGTCGAGACACGTGGCGCCGATGGTCGGGCGCATCGTCAGCCTCTCTGGAATCGCCGCCGCGCAGGCGGCGTATCGAGAGGCCTGCGACGCGGGCGGCGGAATACGCATCGCCGACGCGTCTTCGAGCGCATGACGCAGACCAGTTCGGGGGCTGAAGAGCCCGGACACGACGCGGCCCCCGGAGTTTCGGGGGCGCTCCGATTCACGGACAATGTCGAGCAGGTCTTTCCATCGGCTCACGCTGCGGACCTCTGCGTCGCCGCCGAGGCTGCCGTGTTGGGGGGAATGTCCACGCTTCGATTCTACCGTTCCGAGTCCCTGCGGACCGAGGAGAAGAGCCCGGGGGATCCGGTAACCGAGGCGGACCACGCTTCGAACGAAGCGGTTCTGGCGATCCTCTCCAAGCGCTGTCCCGCGGACGCCGTCCTGAGCGAAGAGTCGCCTCCACCTTCATCA
>JAMJQR010000021.1 GCA_023554335.1 Candidatus Benthicola marisminoris | reverse complement strand
CGTACCAGATGTTCGGCGTGGGACAGCTCAGCGCCGGCCTCGCGAGCCGTCACGGACCGTCTGACGCCTTCAGAGCCAGCTGATAGGCCTCGTTGCGCGTCATCCCGAACTCTCCCCTCAGACGACGAGTCACTTCCTGTGTCGTCTTCCCCGCCTCGACCATGGCCCGCGCCACGGCGAGTGCCTGCTCCTGGTCGACCGGCTCCCCCGGCTCGAGGCTAGCGTTGCCTTCGAGCACGACCGTGACCTCGCCGCGGACCTGTCTCTCGCTGTAGTAGTCCAGATGCCCCGCTACCGTTCCGTAGCGTATCTCCTCGTGCAGCTTGGAGAGTTCCCTGCATATGACGCATGACCGGTCTGTGATCCCGCGGGCGTGCCAATCCTCGAGCAACTTCGCCAGGCGGCCGGGAGCCTCGAAGACCACGACCGTGTCGGGCGACGACGCCACACGGTCCATCCAGGTATCGCGGTGGCTTCCCTTCCTTGGAGCGAATCCCAGGAAGTGAAAGCGATCGGCAGGCAGGCCAGAGGCCGACAGGGCCGCGGTGACCGCAGATGGGCCCGGGATCGGCTCCACCCGGAAACCGGCACCGGCGACCGCAGCCACCAGCCGGGCGCCGGGATCCGAGACCGTCGGCGTGCCGGCATCGGAGATGACCGCACACTGCTCCCCGGCCTCCAGCCTTCCCAGAACCTCTGCGATCCGCGCCGCCTCGTTGTGCTTGTGGAGAGACCGAAGCGGGGTGCTGAAACCGAAATGCCGAAGCAGAGTCGCGCTGTGGCGCGTGTCCTCCGCGTAGAGGGCGGACACGGACGCCAGCGTCTCACGAGCACGGCTCGACAGGTCGGCCAGGTTGCCGATCGGCGTACTGACCACGAACAGGGTTGCCTGACTCATCTTGGACGAGCGCCCTCCTCCCGGCGCACCGGGGGAGGGCGCATGGCCTCCATTCTGAGTATGGAAGATACTAGACGTACTGCTGTATCTTCTGCTCCAGGTGAGACTTGGGGACGGCGCCAACGACCACGTCAACCAGCTCACCATCCTTGAAGTACAGGATGCTCGGTATGGACCGGATGCCGTAGCGCTGCGACGTGACGCGGTTCGAATCCACGTCCAGCTTGCCGACCTTCACCTTGCCTGCGTATTCGTTCGCGAGTTCGGCGACGACGGGGCCCACCAGACGGCATGGACCGCACCACTCAGCCCAGAAGTCAACGATCGCCAGCCCCTCGCTCGACTCGATCTCCTGCTCGAAGTTCCCGTCCGTGAGGGTCACCATCTCTGCAGTAGTCACGTTATTACCTCGTTCCTATGGAATTGCTTTCTCAGTCCGCCTACTATTCGCCTGTTCGACCGCTCCAAGATGCGGTCTCACGGCCACTCGTACCAGAGCACGAAATGTTCAAGATCGACCACATCGGGATCGCGGTCAATTCTCTGCAAGCCGCCGTATCAGCGTTCGAGGCCATACTCGGGGAGAACCCTGCAGGCCGCGAATCAGTTCCTTCCGAAGGCGTCGAAGTGGTCTTCTTCGGGCACGGCTCGGGCCGCATCGAGCTGCTCGAGGCGCTCGGCCCCGAGTCGCCGATCGCGCGGTTCATCGAACGTCGGGGTCAGGGTTTGCACCACATCTGTCTCCAGGTGCCCGATCTCCAGGCGGCCATCGACCGTCTGGCCCTACTCGACGTCACTCCCCTGCCCCCCGGAATCCGACCCGGTGCGGAAGGCAGGCAGGTGGCGTTCTTCCACCCCAGGGACTGCGCGGGCGTCCTCGTGGAGCTGACGGCCGCCGCAGACTGACTTGCGTCACTCATGGCGCCGCTGATGCCGTGAGGGCGTCGAGGTTGAGCACCTCGACGTACCAGCGCCCGGCCCGGTCCGGCACGGTGACGATAGGCACAACCACGCTGCCCTTGCGGGTGCCCGTCATTCGCGCTTCCCAGCGCACCCTGTCCGGCCCGAGCTGAGCCAGATTCGCCTGCGACAGCTCGTAGCTTCGGTGTTTCAAGATTCCCGCAAGGAAGATCATTCGCTGCTCTACATCCGTAACCCCGAACCGCTCCACGGCCGGTCCATCCTTGGTCCCGAACAGGTCCGACATGCGCTGGTAGTCGTCCGCATTGGCACCGTCAAGGAACCCCCTCACGGCCATCTCCGACGTGGACGCCCCCGCGGACACCGTCCCTCCCTGACTCGAGCCATGGGAGGAACAGCCAGCCAGGATTCCCAGGAGGACGGTGGCGGCCATCGTCACCACGGTATGGTTCAACCTCTTCGACAACATCGGGGCTCCCTCTTCCGGTCAGCTGTTACTTCCATGCGCGAGCGCCCAATGTGCGGCGCAACCCGGGTTCGTCAAGACGCGCCGCTCCGATCGTCACGACGCGGAACCGCCGGGCGAACGGAATTCGAGCCTGTCACCCTCGCCAGCGTCCACTTCGATCACATCGCCATCGTGGAATCGGCCCTCCAGAAAGGCCATGGCAAGCGGATCGGCCACCATGTGCTGGATGGCCCTCTTGATCGGCCGTGCGCCAAACGCCGGATCGAAGCCGGCTTCGGCGATCAGGCGCCGGGCCGCATCCGTGACCCGCAGCTCCACCTGCCGCTCACCGGCCAGCGCGGCGAGGCGCCCAAGCTGCATGCCCACCACCTGCTCCAGCTCGTCCCGTCCGAGTGGCCGAAACACCAGGATTTCGTCTATTCGGTTCAGGAACTCGGGTCGGAACCCCTGCATCAGGGCTTCCTTCACCTTGCCCTCGACTTCCGTCCAGTCGTCACCCTGGTGCTCCAGGATATAGGGGCTCCCGAGGTTGCTCGTCATGATCAGGACGGCGTTCCGGAAATCCACGGTCCGTCCCTGCCCATCGGTCAGCCGTCCGTCGTCCAGGATCTGGAGAAGAACGTTGAACACTTCGGGGTGCGCCTTCTCGATCTCGTCGAACAGCACTACGCTGTAGGGTCGGCGTCGCACCGCCTCGGTCAGCTGCCCTCCCTCTTCGTATCCCACGTAACCGGGGAGCGCCCCGATCAGCCTCGACACGGCGTGCCGCTCCATGTACTCGGACATGTCGATGCGCACCATGGCGCCCTCGTCGTCGAACAGGAATTCCGCGAGCGCCCGGGCCGTTTCGGTCTTCCCCACCCCCGTCGGTCCCAGGAAGATGAAGCTCCCTACCGGTCGGTCCGGGTCCTGCAGCCCGGCCCGGCTTCGGCGGACCGCGTTCGAAACCGCGGTGATGGCCTGGGCCTGGTTGACCACCCGCTCGTGCAGGTGATCCTCGAGGTGCGTGAGCCGATCCTGCTCCGCTTCCAGCATTCGGGATACGGGAATACCGGTCCACGAGGCCACGACCTCGGCGATGTCCTCCGGACCGACCTCCTCCTTAAGCATGCTGTCCTCGGCCTGCATTCGGGTCAGCTCCGCCTCCGCGTCCACCAGCTCCGAGCGCAGGCGGGGCACGTCGCCGTACGAGATTTCGGCCGCCCGCTGCAGATCTCCCGAGCGAGTCGCCTGCTCCGCCCCGATGGATGCCTCCTCCAGCTGCCGCTTGAGATCCCTGACCCGTTCGATGGCCTCCTTCTCGAGGCCCCAGCGCGCCTTCAGTCCTGCCAGCTGCTCGCGAATCCCGGCCAGCTCGGTCTCGAGGTCCTCCAGGCGCTCCACGCTGCGCGCATCCGATTCCTCGCGCAGGGCCTCGCGCTCTATCTCCAGCTGCGTGGCGCGCCTTTCCAGCACATCGATCTCCTCCGGCATCGAGTCGATCTCGATGCGGAGACGAGACGCGGCTTCGTCCATCAGGTCAATGGCCTTGTCGGGCAGGAAACGGTCGCCGATGTAGCGGTCGGCCAGTTTTGCCGCCGCGACCAGCGCCGGATCGGTGATCCGCACACCATGGTGCACTTCGTACTTCTCCTTCAGGCCGCGCAGAATCCCGATCGTCTCGGGCACGGCGGGTTCCCCCACGTAGACCGGCTGGAATCGTCGCTCCAGCGCCGGGTCCTTTTCGATGTGCTTCCGGTACTCGTCCAGCGTGGTCGCTCCCACCATTCGCAGCTCTCCGCGCGCGAGCGGCGGCTTGAGCATGTTCCCCGCGTCGACGGCGCCTTCAGCCGCACCAGCGCCGACGATCGTATGCAGCTCGTCGAGAAAGACGATGTACTTGCCCTTCGCCTCAGTGATCTCCTTCAGCGCCGACTTGAGACGCTCCTCGAACTCCCCGCGGTACTTCGCGCCTGCCAGCATCGCCGCCACGTCGAGTTCGATCAGACGCTTGTCCCGCAGCCCGTCGGGCACGTCGCCAGCCACGATTCGCTGCGCCAGGCCCTCCGCAATGGCGGTCTTCCCTACTCCCGGCTCCCCGATGAGAACCGGGTTGTTCTTCGTTCGTCGGGAGAGCACCTGCATCACTCTCCGGATCTCTGCGTCCCGCCCGATCACCGGATCCAGCTCGCCCGCACGTGCCCGGTCCGTCAGGTCGACGCCAAAGCGCTCGAGAGCCCTGTACTTTCCCTCGGCCTCCTGGTCCGTGACGCGGTGCGGGCCGCGAACCGACTCGAGCGCGTCCCGCAGGGCCTCCTGCGAGACACCTGCGTCCGAGAACACCGACCGCGTGCTGCTCGCTTTCTTGCCTGCAAGCGCGATCAGCAAGTGCTCGGTGGAGACGTACAGGTCGTCCATCCGCCGGGCCTCCGCGTCCGCGGCATCCAGGACCCCGCTGAGCTCCCGGCTTGCCGAGGGCGCCGCCCCCGTCTGACGCGGGAGCCGGTCCAGACCCGCGTTCACGCTGGCCTGGATTGCGGCTGGATCCGCTCCCACCTTCAGCAACACCGGCCCGATGATCCCCTCATCCTCGTCTAGCAGGGCCGCCATTAGATGGAGATCCTCGACAGCCGGGTTGCCCCGCACCCTCGCCCGGTCGGCCGCGTCCTGCAGCGCCTTCGCGGCCCTGACCGTCAGTCTATCTGCTGGAATCAACTGTTTTCCTCCGTTCGATCACGAAAATTACGCTGCGACCGGTGACCCGGCCGCGACATGCCGATGGGGGGCAAGACGCATACCCGCTATTCGGTCCGAAATCGGCCGCAAACGCGCCAGCGCGGCGGGCCCACCCGGCCCAGGAGGCGGCTTCCTGCCGATCCGGCAGGAGTCAACGCAGATGCGGTCCGTAGATGAGGGCATTCGTGAACAACACGAAGTTCGCAGGCCACATGAGACGAAATAGCGGATCATCAGCAAAGAGAATGACTTTACCATCTCCAACAGGTGCAACCGACAACCAGGACGTCGACGCGAATTCTCCGAGCTTGCGAGCACTCACGGATCCGCTCACGGCGTCCACGCCGGAATCGAAATAGGCGACGGTCTCGTGCCCTGGGGACGGCTCGAAGGCGATGTCGCTGAGCCGGAGGGCGAACGCCGATCCGTCTTCGTTTCCCGCTCCGAGCCCCCAGGCGAGCGGGTGATCCGGGTCCGCGCTCAGCGGCAGGATGATGCCGGATACCCGATCGTCCCACGCGTCGGACCGACGCTGCTGAATCGTTCGCAAGCCGAGACGCCGGATCTCATCCGCGTCGGCTTGATCCTCGTCCTCCCCTCGCCTGGCGATCTCGGTCAGGGTCGAGGCCGCCCAGCTTGCGGACGACCCGACGGTGACGAGGGTACCTCCGCCCTCCACCCAATCCGTGATCTGCCCGGCGAGCGACTCGGAGGCGCGCCGGGGGTTCCCCGACGGAAGGACCAGCACGTCATAGGTCGACAGATCGGCCCTCCAGAGTGTCCCTGGGTCCAGCGCGTCGAACGGAATCCCCGCCATCTCCTCCAGGAGGAACCAGATCGCCCCCGCACCCGTCGCCGAGAAGCCTTCCCCCATCAGGACTGCAACGCGCGGGAAGCGCAGGGTAATCGCCGATCCCGTGCCAAGGTCCCGCCCTTCGGTCGCTCGGCCGCTCGCCACGGAGCTCGCCAGTGGTGCGAGCCCGGAGTCGCTGAGGAGTCTCGACGCTCCCTCGTCCCCTGGCAGGAAGACGGTCCCGGCCGGCCACCCGACCCCTCCCTGCTCGAAGCCGCGACGCAGCGCGAAGGCCCGGCCACCCGCCTCGAGATACCGGACCAGCGGGCCGGCCGCTTCGAATACCGGGCGAACCAGCCAGCCGTACGCGTACCCTGGCTCCGACTCGCCGGGCGGCTCGCCGAAGACGGGCAACGGTGCGAACGGGACCTCCGGCAGCGCCCCCACGGAGTGTGCCTCAACGCCGTAGGCGTACGGCAGGGACCATGCGGTGATGTCGTAGGTGCCCGTTACGTCGGGGTCCAACACCGTCTCAGCCTTCAGGAGAGTCACGGCGAGGCGTCCACGCGGTTGACGAGCCGGGATACGAAGGGTCCCAACCGGAAAGTCCGAACGCTCGCCGAATCCGGGGTGCGCTTCGGCCGTCGCCCGGAAGGCACGCTCTACCCTCTCGACCCGGACGCCCTGCGTGTGGAGTAGGCCGACGAGGTCTCGAAGGGCCGAGGCATCGGGCCCCGGGACGAGAAGCACATCGGGCTCGTCGCTCCCCTGGCCCCTGTGAAAGGCCGCGTACTCGTTCAGAAGGTCGGTCTTTCGAGCCGACGCGGCCCGCAGGGTCGTGAGGCCGGCGACCCTGTGGTGCGTCGCTCGATCCGCGAGAGTCAGGTCCGTACCGTCGGGCCGACGGACCACCAGTCCACCACCCCGGCTTCCCGCCTGCTCGTAGGTCATCCCGATCGCGCCTACCAGGCTGGGCCAGCTGTCGCCGAAGCCGGGGTAGAACATGTCGAACGTCTCGCCGGTGTAGTAGAGCCACCGGCGTCGATCGAACTCCGCCGCGTTTGCGCGACCGAAATACTCCGCCCACCGAACGGTATAGTCCGGATACACCGGGTTGAGCGGCTCGGCGGCCGGGAAGAAGAAATAGGTGCTCGAGAATCCCATCTCGTGGAAGTCCACGTGCACTTGCGGGTTCCAGCGCTGCCACTGGGACAGACGGGCACGTGTCTCCGGCTGCGTGGCCCACGTCCAGTCGCGGTTGAGATCGAACAGGTAGTGGTTGTAGCGCCCGCCCGGCCACGGTGGATGGTGCTCCCGGCTCGCCGCCTCCCGATTCGGTTGTTTCCCGCGGGCTCCGCGATACCACTGGACGTAGCGATCCCGCCCATCCGGGTTAGCGATGGGATCGATCACGACCACGAGGGAGTCCAGAATACCCTCTGCTCCGTCGGCGTCCGTCGCCAGGTCCCAAGCGGTCCACAGTGCCGCCTCGGTGGACGCACTCTCATCGCCGTGCACTCCATACGTGAACCAGGCGATGGCAGGGTTGGAGGCGGCGATGGCCGACGCCTCCGCCGCAGGCAGGTCCGGGTCGGTCAATCGGGCGTTCGCCTGAAGCACTGATTCCAAGCGGGCCGCATTCGTCCGCGAGGCGATCACCAGTAGAAGGAGCGGCCGGCCCTCTGGAGTGGTCCCGGACCGAACGAGCTGCACCCGATCCGAAGCAGCGGCCAGGGTCTCGGCGTACCGAACGGCAGCCGCGACGTCGGTGAAGCGCTCTCCGAGCGCGTGGCCGAGCACGTCCTCGGGAGAAGCCACGGGTTGCGCAGCGGAACGACCGCCACCGAGAAGCAGTAGGACTAGTGCAAGCGCGAAGCTTGAACGCATGCCACGACCCTCTTTCAGTCCGAGTGGGCGCGCCGGAGGGCTACCGGAAGCGCAGACGTGGAAGACCCACGCGTTCCCCGAAGCTATCGGTGCACTAGAGAGCCATCAATCCGTGCTCCGGCCGGGCACTGGCCGTGTTCGCAGCCCGATGAGAAGTTGAGTTCATGAGCAAAATCGAAGCGAAGCTCGCCCGCCGACTCCGATGGATGGCAGCCCTGCTGTTGGCGGCGGCTTGTCAGGGCGAGACCGTCGACGGATATCAGGGACCCGTGAGTGATGAGGCGTACATCCAGGTCATGACCGAGCTCATGCTTCTCGACGCGCGTCCACTCAAGGGCGCGTCGCCCGCTGAGCGGGAAGCACGCATGGACTCCGCCAGGCTCGCCATCGTCTCGCGACACGGCGTCACAGGCGAGGAGGTCCTCGAGTTCGCACAGGTCAACGGGGCCGAGGCGGGCTACATGGAAGGGGTATGGCAGGAGATCACACATCGTTTCGACTCCGCCCGTGTCGCGAATCTGACCCTGGAGACCGAGGCTCGCTCGGAGCCGGAGGGCAAGCTCGGAGCGGCTGCCGACCTCAGCGCGCAGGCGGATTCGGGCG
>JAMJQR010000177.1 GCA_023554335.1 Candidatus Benthicola marisminoris | reverse complement strand
GGCCGTCCGCCGATGTCTTCATCGCGATGACGCCGATGTCCCGTCCCACGATATCTACGAGGACCTGTCGCGTGAAGCTCCGCTGATGATAGTCGATCGGATTGATCGGGAACTGGAAGGTGTCGAAGTCCCACCCCTGGTCCCAGTATTCGAGTGCCCGGCGGTGCGCGGCGGGCGTCACGTGACCGGTCACTCCCACGAACCGCACGAGACCTTCCTCGCGGGCGCGCATGATGTACTCCATCGCCCCGCCGGGCCGAAACGCGCGATCCACGTCCTCGGCGCTGCTCGTGCTGTGCAGCTGCCACAGGTCGAGGTAGTCCGTTCCGAGGCGCTCCAGACTCCCTTCCAGGTGCCGGCGCGCGCTGCGGGCGCTCCGGTCCTGGGGCGAGTGCGTCTTGGTCATCAGGAGGACGTCGGACCGAACCTCGCGCAGGGCGGCGCCGAGCCAGCGCTCGGATTTGCCGTTCTGGTAGCTCTCGGCGGTGTCGAAGAACCGGATTCCTTCCTCGAGCGCCGTTTCCACCAGGACCCGGGCCTCGGTCTCGGAGCGTGCCCGTCCCACGTGGTGTCCTCCAAGGGAGAGGATGGGTACTTCAAGGTCCGTCCGTCCGAGGCGGCGCGTCGGGAGAGACGAGGACGCAGCGCGGCCGGGGCGAGAGAGCCCCAGGCCGGCGAAGACGGCAGCCAGGGTGCGGGCGAACGTGCGTCGATCCATCGCTCTCCTCCTCGGCGGGAGGAGAGCAATGTAAGGCGGGCAGCCTGCTAGGAAACCGCCTCGGGCTCCTCAGCTTCCGGAACGAGCCGGATCTCGACGTAGTTGTCGAAGTCGAAGTAGAGGGCCGCGGCCTCTCCGATCGCTTCGGCCGTGAGACCTTCGACCAGGCGATCGTAATCGAGAATGAGGCGAAGGTCCTCGTCGTTCCGGTCGTACACGTTGAGCACGGACATCCAGAAGCTGTTCTCCTTGAGGTCCGTCTCGCGCTGCCTCCGCTGGGTCTCCTTGACCTTGGCCAGGTTCTCCTCCGAAGCCCCGTGCTCGCTCAGGCTGTCGATCGCGGCGAAGGCGGCGTCCGTTAGCTCGACCAGCCGCTCGGGATCGGCTCCGAACGCGATGCGGACGCTGTAGCGCTCGCGCGGCTCCCGGGACCCGGACCCGAACGCCCCGACGCCGTAGGTACCGCCCAGGTCCTCCCGCAGGGATTCACGCAACATGTTCCTGAGCACCTCCGTCATCGACTGGAGGGTGTACCGGTTCTCCCGATTGAAGTCGAAGTCGCCGGTGAACAGAAGCGTCTGACGGCCCTTCGGCTCCAGGCCCTTCTGCACCGTCCTCTGCACCACGCCCGTCGGCGGCTCGATGCCCACGTCCCGCCAGGTCTCGTCGCGTCCGGTGGTCGGCAGGGAGGCGAGGTACCGCTCGACCAGGGGAAGCAGGTCGTCCGGCTCGAACGCGCCCACCAGGGTAAACGTGAAGTCGCCCGCATCCGCGAAACGATCCCGATAGAACTCCAGCGCCGTGTCGAGGTCGATGGAATCGAGCATGTCCTCGGTCGGCGGCAGGCGCCGCGGATGGTACTGCGACATCACCGCGGCCACGGTGTCCGAGTACACGGCCTCGGGATTCGCCCCTCGATTCGCCAGCACGGTTCGCATGCGCGAGGAAAACGCCGCCGCCGCGGTCTCGTCCTTCCGCGGCGCGGTGAAGTACAGATACACCAGCTGGAACATCGTCTCGAGGTCTTTCGGCGAGGCGCTGCCGGAGATCCCCTCGCTCAGTTCACCGATCGACGGCCCGACCGATACGGCCTTGCCGGCCAGCTTTTTCTGCAGGTCCACCGCGCTGAACTCGCCCACGCCCCCGATGCTGACGAGCGTGGCGGCCCAGGCGGCGGACTCGTACACGTCGTCCCCGGCCAGCGAGGTGCCACCGGGACTGCGACCGTTGAAGAGGACCTCGTCGTCCTTGAAGTCCGTTGGCTTCAGGATCAGCCGCGCACCGTTGCTCAGGCTCCAGACTTCGACCCCCAGCTCGGAAATCTCCTCGCGCTCCACGACCGAGCCCGGGACTGGGTCCGTCGCGAGCAGCGGCTGATCCGATCCGGCGTCCTCCCAGGGCTCGATCGAGGCCTCCCGGGCCGCGCCGAACACCGCGGCGAGGGCCATTTCGTCGGGCACCGCCACCCCCTCCTTCTCCGGCGATGCGGCGAGGATGACGCGGTCTTCATCGCCGATCCACTCGCGGGCGACCTGGTTCACCTCGTCCACGGAGAGTGTGGGGACGAAGCGGCGGGCGAGCGCGTACTCGTACTCGATGCCCGGCGTGGGCTCGCCCTCCAGGAACACGCGGACGTACTCCGACGCCAGCCGCGCCGACTCGCGCTGCTCGCGCTCCGTGTAGGCCCGCTCGTACGACCGGAGGACGTCCGCCTTCTGCCGCTCCAGCTCCGCGTCAGTGAATCCGAAGCGAGCCACGCGCTCCGCTTCCAGCAGGACCCGCTCCAGGCCTCTCTCGATCTCTCCGTCCTTCACGGTGGCGCCCAGCTGGTACACGTCCGCTTCGCGCACGAACCGGCCCTTACCCGAGCCGGCACCGAGGAACGGCGGATCCTCGCTGCCCTGGGTGATCTCGTACATCCGGAAGTTGAACATCGAGTTGTAGGCCTGCTCCACGAACGACCGGCGGTAATCGGCGTGCGTGCTCTGCTCCGACAGCGGGAGCTTCCAGGCCACGGTGACGTTCGAGAGCGTGAGCTCCGGGTCCGTGGCGATGGAGAAGAGGGTCTCCTCGTGGCCCGGCACCGGCACCTCCGGACGCGGCCTCTCGACCTCGGCGCCGGCCAGGCCGTCGAAATGCCGGTGAATCAGCTCCCGAATCCACTCGGGATCGAAGTCGCCCACCGCCACCACGGCTATCAGGTCCGGCCGGTACCACTCGGCGTAGAACCGCTTCAGGGCCTCGTGTTCGAACGTCTGCAGGACCTCCGGATCCCCGATCGGTAGACGCTCGGCGTACAGTGAACCCTGGAACAGGACCGGGAACTGCTGGTCGCGGATGCGGGAGTAGGCGCCCTGCCCGAGGCGCCATTCCTCGAGCACCACGCCGCGCTCCTTCTCCACCTCGACGGAATCGAACGCGATTCCGTGCGCCCAGTCCTCGAGGATCTGGAAGGCGGTCTCCACGGTCTCAGCGCTGTCCGTAGGCACCGTCAGCATGTACACGGTCTCGTCGAACCCCGTGTAGGCGTTCACGTCCGCCCCGAAACGCATCCCGATGAACTGGAGATAGTCGACGAGCTCCTGCTTCTCGAAGTTCTCCGTACCGTTGAAGGCCATGTGCTCCAGGAAGTGCGCCAGCCCCAGCTGGTCTTCGTCCTCGAGGATCGAGCCGGCGTTCACCACCAGGCGCAGCTCCGCCCTCTGCTCGGGCCGGTCGTTGGCCCTGATGAAGTATCGAAGGCCGTTGTCGAGCCGGCCGGCGATCACGGCCGGGTCGATGGGCAGCGGGTCGGCGAGAGCCGCGGTGAACGCGTCCGCCGTATCGGCCGGCTGCTGGGCGCTGGTTCCGCGCGGCGAGGCCAGGGCGATCGAGCCGGCCACAGCCAGGAGTGTCGCCACGCGAGCGGCGGCGAACGGGCTCTTATTCAGAAGCATCAGTTGTTCCTGTGCGTTGCTTGCGTTCGGGCACCGTGCGGCGTGCCCCCGGCCTTCGTAGGCCGAACGTGGAGACTTCGGGGGATACCGGCGACGCCCGTGAGCGTTCCCGGGTTCCAACAAAGAGCCGCCGGCGACCCCGAGGCCGCCGGCGGCGGTATTGCACATATCGGTCGGACGGCTAGACGACGCCGTACCCGAGCATCGCGTTCGCCACCTTGACGAACCCGCCGATGTTTGAGCCGTTCACGTAATCCACGTAGCCGTCGTCACTACCACCGTAGATGACGCACTGCTCGTGGATGTCGGACATGATCTTGTGGAGCTTCTCGTCCACTTCATCACGCGTCCAGGCGACGCGGGTCGAGTTCTGGCTCTGCTCCAGGCCCGAGACGGCCACTCCGCCGGCGTTGGCGGCCTTGCCGGGGCCGTACATGATCTTGGCTTCCTGGAAGACGGCCACGGCGTCCGTGTCGCTCGGCATGTTCGCGCCTTCCGCAACTCCGAAACACCCGTTGTCCACCAGCGTCCGCGCGTCTTCCGCGTCGACCTCGTTTTGCGTGGCGCTCGGGAAGGCGAGGTCGCACGGCACGACCCAGGGCCGCTTCCCGGGCATATACTCGCACCCGAAGTGCTCGGCGTACTCGCTGATCCGGCCGCGCCGCACTTCCTTGAGCTCCTTGAGCCAGGCCAGCTTCTCGCGGTCGATTCCGTCCGGATCGTAGATCGTGCCGCCCGAGTCGGACGCCGTCACCGCCGTGGCGCCGAGGTCCAGGAGCTTCTCGATCGTGTAGATGGCCACGTTGCCGGAGCCCGAGACCGTGCACTTCTTGCCCTTCACCCCGTCGCCGCGGTGGTTGAGCATGTTCTCCATGAAGTAGACGGTTCCGTATCCGGTGGCCTCGGTGCGAATCAGGCTCCCGCCGAACGCGAGACCCTTGCCCGTCAGCACGCCCTCGAACTCGTTCCGCAGGCGCTTGTACTGTCCGAACAGGTAGCCGATCTCACGCGCGCCGACGCCGATGTCGCCCGCAGGCACGTCCACCCGCGCGCCGATGTGCCGGTACAGCTCGGTCATCATCGACTGGCAGAAGCGCATGACCTCCCGGTCGCTCTTGCCCTTGGGATCGAAGTTCGCGCCACCCTTCCCGCCGCCCATCGGCAGGGTGGTGAGGCTGTTCTTGAACACCTGCTCGAAGCCGAGGAACTTGAGGATGCTCTGGTTGACCGTCGGGTGGAAGCGAAGTCCTCCCTTGTACGGTCCGATGGAGTTGTTGAACTGGACGCGCCAGGCCCGGTCGGCCCTGACGTTGCCCTCGTCATCTTCCCAGGAGACGCGGAAGATGATGATTCGATCCGGCTCGGTCATGCGAGCGAGGATCTTCTCCTTGCGGTACTCAGGGTGGTCGAACGTATACGGAATCACGCTGTGCGCGACCTCGCGGACGGCCTGGTGGAACTCGGTCTCGCCTGGATTCCGCTTGATCACGTGAGCCATGAAGCCTTCGAGCACCTGTCTGACTTCCGCATTGGCGGCGTTCGTCATGCTCCGTATTCCTTTCGTGTGAATCCGGTTGACAGGCGACCGCGCTCTGCCAGCGAACTGGGCTCGGCGACAGTCATCTCGGGAGGCAGGGCGAGCTTGGGATCTTCGAACTCGGTCTCGCCACGTCGGCCCGCCGATACCCCCGGGAATTGGCGATTCCTATATCAAGAATCGTGCTACGGCGAGGGGCGATCGAGCCCGATGGGACGCGGCCTTCGGAGGGGCCATCGTGGTCAGTCTACGTCCCTCTCCACGAGGCCGTGGATCATGCGCGAAGCGAGCTCGGCCGGCATGCCGAAATCGGTCGCCCGGCGGAAGGCAGCTCCCAGGATTTCGAGCTCGCCGCCATCGAACCAGAGGCCTCCGCACTCGGGGCACCGGTCCACGATCACGTTCTGGATGACTTCCTTCCGCATCGCCGCCCCATCGTGCTGACAGGTGAGCGTGTCTTCCCGGCCGGCCTTCAGATTGAGCTCGCAGTCCATGCACGTGGGCACGCCTTCGAACTCCGTGCGGGTCCTGCGCTTGCCGCAGCGAACGCAGGTTTCTCCTATGGATTCCTCGCCCGACTCGATCACGTGGCGAATGACGAGCCCCGAGAGCTCGGCCAGGGCCTTGAGCGGAACGGGTCGCTCCACGGCTTCATATGACTTGTGAAAGAACACGGACGGATAGTAGCGGACGCGCTCGCAGTCGAGATCCACGACCAGGTAGTCGCCGGCCTCGGCGCCCACCGCCCCGTGCATCGTTTGAACGACCGCGGGCTCCTTGAGCGCCGCGCCGTACACGCGTCCGGTGCGACTGAAAATGCGCCACTCCACGGGGCTCCTCCAGGATCTGTCCGTCGTTTCGAGGTTGCCGCCCAACCGCTTCCGCCCAGAGAGGATAGGGTAAGCCTAACGGAGGGGTACCGGGTTGTCACGGCCGGCGGATGAGCGGGGACGAACGCGGAGGACCTATGGACGCGCTTCGGGACTTAGTGTCCCGTCCGACGTCGGTGGATGGAGAGAGTCTGAGGCGACGTCAGGCTGCCAATGAGGCGGCCTCGGGCGGATGGGTCAGGGCTGAATCTTCATATGCGGAGAAGAGTCCATCGAATACACGGGACCAGCTCCGGCCCTCCGCCGCGGTACGAGCCTGGCGGGCCATTCGGCTTCGTTCGGCGGCGTCCTGCAACAGACGTCGCGCTGCGCACGCGAATTTCGCCGGTTCGCGCGGCTCGACGAGCATCCCGTTCTCTCCGTGACGCACGAAGTCGGTCACCCCTCCGCGCGACGGGGCGATCACGGGCAGGCCACTGGCCATTGCCTCCAGCACCACGTTGCCGAACGTCTCGGTGTCCGACGGAAAAGTGAATATGTCCCCTGATGCGTATGCGGCAGCGAGATCGTCCCCTTGTAGGAAGCCGGTGAAGGTCACTCCGCGAGGGGCCGTACGTTCTAGGTCGGCGCGTGCCGGACCATCCCCGATCACGGCCAGGGCCACGTGCGACCCGAGGTCCGAGCGCAGAATTCGAAAGGCCTCCAGCAGAACGTCCACTCGCTTCTCCGGAGCCAGCCGGCCCACATAAACCAACAGCTTCTCGGCTTCACCCGACAGCTGACGACGGATAGCCACATTTCGATGGGCGGGGTGGAATCGATCCCCGTCCACGCCTCGTGACCACACGGACAGCCGGTGACCGAAGCCGTTGTCCCTGAGCTGCCGCAGCGTGGCCCGACTCGGACAGAACGTGTGCACGGACCGCTCGTGGAACAGCCTCAGGTAGCGCCAGGCTGGGCCCTTCAGCCGGCCGAGGCGGTACCCGGCGAGGTAGGCCGGGAAGTCGGTGTGAAACGATGTGACCAGGGACACCCCCTGATCGAGCGCCCAGCGCACCCCGGACCAGCCGACCGTGAATTCGGTTGCGACGTGGACCACATCGGGATCGAACGCCCGCAGCTGGCGCGAGCCGAGAGGTCCCATGGGCCGAGCGAGCTGAAGCTGAGGATAGATCGGCACGGAGAAGGAGGGGAGCTGCATGTGGAGGCGCGTTCCCGCTGCCGGCCCCTGGCCGATCCGGGGCGTGACGAGTGCCACCTCGTGGCCGCGCTCGCCGGCGTGCTCCACCAGGCGCCCCAGGGTCTTGGCTACGCCATTAACCTGCGGCGCATACGTGTCTGTGAACAGGGCAATGCGCATGTCCCCTGCTTCCTCGAGACGGGCTGCAGCCGAACCGCCGGCTTCGACACAACGCTGGCCCCGTCACGTCAGGCGCGGGTTTCGAGCATGTAGCGTCTATGTCACGGGCCTGTCTCAAGCCGGGAATGGGCGTTGCGGCGGCGTGTATCGGCGCGGATTGTGGCACCGTATGGCAGGATCGGTCATCGCGGACCCATGGTGGAGTGATCGGCATCGGCGAATCCAGCCCGGCGGAACAACAGGGCGGTCGAGCGCTCTCCGGCGGCCTGCGGCCGATCCGCGGCGTGTATCTGTGGGCGGGCCGGGCCACGATCGACCTCAATCAGGTCAAGTTCCCGGACATGCAGGTGGACGAGAAGGCGCATCTGAATGCGCTCACGCCTGCCGCGGCGGCGGAGCTGGCGTCCGTTGGATTCGACCTGGCGTTCCTTTCCATGAACTGGGGCTTCCCGCCGGAACGGGAAGTCCACCACTGGCGCGAATACCAGCAGGCCGTGGCGGCGTACCATGCAGAGGGCATCCGCGTGCTCGGATACGTGCAATCCTCTAACTGCCTCGCGGCAGGCTCGTACCGGAATCGGGACTGGTACGCGGTCACCCCACGCGGCGAGCGCATCGCGTACTTTCGTGATCGCCTCATGACCTGCTGGAACCACCCCGAATGGATCCGGGAAGTCGAATCACACGCTGTACGAGCCGTCGAGGCCGGCGCGGACGGCGTGTTCTTCGACAACATCTGGATGGGATCGCCGGCCTGGTCGCTCGGAGGTACGGTTGCCGGATTCGCGGGCTGCGCGTGTGTTCGCTGCCGGGACCTGTTCCGCGCGGAAACGGGCCTCGCCGTACCCACCCGCCTCTCGGACGACCCCGCGGTGCGAGCCGGATACGTGCGGTGGCGCTCCGAGCTCGCCGCCGCTCGACTCCGCGACTGGGCGGACGCCGCCCGCGCCGCCCGCCCCGGAGCCATCACCGCAGCGAACGTCAATGACGCGATGCTGCGAGACATCCGCTCGCTTCTCGGTATCGATCTGGAGCGGCTGCAGGGAGCGCTCGACATCCTCCTGGTGGAGAACATCGCGATGCCACGGTTCGAGGAGGAGCGTCGGCGCCTGGTCGCCAACGCTCTGCCACTGAAGGCGCTCCAGGCGCGCGCGCCGCGGATTGAAGTGGCCGGCCTGACGTACGAGACGGGCATCGGCCTGGACGGCCAGCCTGCACCCTCGCGGGCCTATCGTGCCGTGGCCGAGTCGGTGGCGACGGGCGCCTCTCCCGTCGTCAAGGGAACCGAGTATCTGGACAGTCGCTATCGATTCACGGTGATGACGTGCCCGGAGTTCCGTCCGCTCCGCAAGGCCTTGACTCCACTCCTCCAGTGGATCGATGACCACCGGGACCTGTTCGCCGGCTCCACCAGCGATGCGGAAGTCGGTATCCTCCTGGATCGGGATCTCGACGCCGTGGACTGGGAAGTCAGCGCTCCCCTCGGACTCGCGATCGGGCTTCTGCTGATCCGGCGGGGGATTCCGTTCCGCTACGTGGACTCGGAGCACCTGAAAAGCGCGTCTGGCCTCACGCGGTTGCTGGTGCCGGAAGGCGCCAGTGTGCCGGACGTGGGCCCAGGTGTTCGCGTGGTGGTCGTCGGGCGCACGGAGCTTGGAATCCGCGCCCGTACCTCCCTCGTGCGCTCGGCCTCGGCGCTGCGTTGGGCGGACCTCCCCATTCGGCGCCTGGTCGCCGCGTACTTCCGGCACGCTCGCGTGCGCCGCCTGCTGGACGGTATCGGATTGACGGCGAAGTTTCTCGAATCCTCCCACTTCAGCCTCCCGCCGCTCAGCGCCCGCATGAACGAGCGGCTTCGCGATCTGCGACCTCCCGCGGTGGACACGTCTACCGCCGTGCTGGTGGAGCGGCGGCGAGCCGTCGATGGTTCCCTACTCGTGCACCTGGTGAATTACACGGACTCGTTGACCCCGGTGGATGTAGATCCGGGCCCGCTGGGAACCCCGGAGCTTCTCAGTCCGGATCGATACAGCCGCATGGCGGCTCCCGGGCCCGAAGCACCTGTCCGTGTGAATCTCGATCGTTACGCCGTGCTCAGGTGGAGGGTGTCGTGAGCTACGAAAGCCGAATTACGGATGGACTGGAAGCGACTTTTCGGAGGACGGCATCAAACGAAATCACACGGGATGTCCGGGATCTTCGGTGGATCATCTTCTCTGACCACCATCGCGGCGGCAGGGGGCCCGATGACCGATTCGCCCTCGCGGAGCGGGCTTACAACGCGGCGCTCGGCTACTACGTGGAAGCCGGGTACACGCTGCTCCTGTTAGGGGACGTCGAGGAGCTGTGGGCGAACCATCCCGCTGCCGTGATCAAGTCATACCCCTATACCCTGGAGCTGGAATCCGAGTTCTTCCTGAAGGACCGCTACGTCCGCTTCTACGGCAATCACGACTCGGAATGGAGCTCCGGTCACCGGACGAAGGACCACCTATGGCCGTTCTTTCCGGGGCTGCGAGTGAAGGAAGGGCTACGGGTTCGCCTGATCGACGGAGGGTCGACCATCGGGACGCTGTTCCTGGCCCATGGCCATCAGGGCAGCCGATTCGGTGACCGGCACCAGCGCATCGCCCGGTTTGCCGTCCGAAACTTCTGGCGTCCCGCGCAGCGTCTGCTGAGGAGTCCCTGGACCACGCCGGCCGCAGACTTCGAGCTGCGCGAGAGACACGATCGGGCCCTGTACCGCTGGGCCGCCAGGCACCGCCACGTAGTCCTGATTGCCGGCCACACGCACCGCCCGGTGTTCATGTCCGAGTCGCTGTCTCGGAAGGTGTCGCGCGAGCTGTTGAACGCACGGCTCGGGCTGGCTGACCAGCCGGACGCTCCGGACCTTCGGCGGCGTGTGGCGAGCCTCCGGGCGGAGCTGGAGTGGATCCGGACCGGCAGCACGAACGGTTCGCGCGGCATACGCTCCCCGGGCAATGGGATCAAGCCTTGCTACTTCAACACCGGTTGCTGCTCATTCCCGGACGGAGACATCACCGGCATCGAAATCTCGGAGGGCTCCATTCGTCTCGTTCGCTGGCCGGACCGGCAGCGCAAGCCTCGCCCGCAGGTACTGGCGACGGCGGACCTGGTGCGGGACGTCTTCGCGGGCCCCCGGTCACCGGACCGGGCGGGGCAAAACCTTCATGCCGCGGGTCTCGTAGGGACTTCATACGCAGCGGACGCGACATCCGCCGGACCAACGTGGATTACGGGAGGAAACGGTGACCAAGGAACATGACGACGGCGAGCACGCCGAGGCCGAGGTGGATGGGGTAGAGGTCGAAGTGGAGGTCGAGGTCGAAGCCGAAGCCGAGGGCGAGGAGGCCGCCGCGGACGAGCCCCAGCGCGAGGAATACACCGTCTGCGGCGACGACCTTTTGAGCCGGGTCAAGGAGCTGGTGCGCGAAGGTAACATTCGCCGCATCACGATCCGCTCCGATGAAGGGAATACCCTGATCGAGATTCCGCTGGCGATCGGTGTGGTGGGAGCGATGCTGCTTCCGGTGTGGGCGGCCATCGGAGCGATCGCGGCGCTGGTCACGAACTGCACCATCCAGGTGGAACGTCGCGAAGACTGAGCTAGCTCAGCCGATTTGCGGCGCGTCCTTGCGTCAGGGCGCGCCGCGAGAGGGTTACGGAGTCTCGAAAGCGATGGGGAGCTCGGTCCAGGCTGCGACCTGGCGGTCACGGCTCATGGCCGGCTTGAACCGCATCACGGACACCGTGGCGAGTACCGCTGCGTCCAGCACCGGATCTCCGCTCGACTCGGACAACAGCGAGTCGGCGGCTTTTCCGCTCTCGTCCACGCGCACGCGCAGGACCACCGTGCCCTCGTGACGCTCGTTCGGACGGTATTCCTCCAGCAGTCGCTTAGACACCTCGTCCCAGTTCACCAGTACGGGTGGCACCTCGGAGACGGCCAGAGCGTCCCGGTCCGGCTCGACCAGCACCATCGTGAATCGCGGGGCCGCCGGCGCGGGACGTTCGCCGAGCGGGTCATCGGACAGTCGGGTGACCTTGAGAGCATCGGTATCCAGAACCGGTTCCGTCTGCGTGGAATTCACCGCCCGGGCTCGTGGGATTCCCTTCTCGAAGCCGGCTGCCGCCTGGGGACGCGACTGGCAGCGCCGGATCTCCCCGAGCACCGGCTCTCCGTTCGGCAGGGCCAGCAGGTCGCGCCGATCGCGTTCGGTCGGCCTGAAGCTGACACAGCTCATGCGGACGATCTGCACGAGCTCGTGCGCCGAGTAGTCGGCCGTGGCCAGAATCCGGACTAGGTCGGCCTTCAGGAGCGGGCCGTTGTCCGCTTCCGTCCCCTGACTCCGCAGCGTGGACGCGGAAAGGGCCATCATCGTCAGCAGCAGCGCACCCACCAGAGCGACGCGCCGGACCGTCAGCATGGACATCATCTCGTACACCTCCACGAGGCGGTGACGGTCCCGACGTCCACCCCGGGCGTCTGAGGCCACGATCACCGCTTTCCATGCTGCTTGGAGCAACCGACGTACCGCGCACGGCCGAAGACGCATAAACGTTTTCCCACAGTGCATTTACCCTCATTTTCCACACTCGCCCCTGGAGTGGAGGCCGGCGTGGGGTCGTGCAAAAAGGATCATTGGGTCGCGTTCGTGCAGGCCGCGGAAAGCCTCGACCCGGCCGCAGTCGATTGACGGTGCGCGCGCGGCGACAGAGTTTCGAGCGACATGGCTCGATCCCCATCGTTCCTGGTCAGCACCTTCCTCCTGCTGGCTGCCTGCGCGGCCGCCGGGTCCTGCAGCGCCGAGTCCCGATCTCCCGCTCCGACGGACGAAGGCCCCGTGCCCGGAGCGACGTTCGAGCTTTCGAGCGTGCCCGAACCCGCCATCGACTGGTCGCCCGAGATCTACCGCGTACGCAAGCTGACCGACGGCCCCGTGATCGACGGCCGGCTGGATGACGAAGCCTGGCAGGAGACGGAGTGGACCGGTGATTTCGTGGACATCCAGGGGGGCGAGCTTCCCGCCCCCCGGTACCGGACGCGCGCCCGGATGGCGTGGGACGAGGAGTACTTTTACGTGGCGGCGGAGATGGAGGAACCGCACGTGTGGGGGACCCTGACGGAACGGGACGCCGTCATCTACTACGACAACGACTTCGAGGTGTTCTTGGACCCGGACGCCGACACCCACCTCTACTACGAGATCGAGGTGAACGCCCTGAACACGGTGTGGGACCTGATGCTCATCAAGCCGTATCGGGACGGCGGACCCGCGGTCGACGCCTGGGACATCGGGGGCCTGCGCACGGCGGTCGCGGTGGACGGGACGCTGAACGACCCGACGGACCGTGACGCCGGCTGGAGCATCGAGATCGCGATCCCCTGGGAAGTGCTCGCGGAAGCCGCGGGACGGCCCGCGCCCCCGTCACCCGGCGATCGCTGGCGCGCCAACTTCTCCCGCGTGCAGTGGAGATCCGTGATCGAGGATGGGCGATACGTGAAGCAGGTGGACCCGGCGTCGGGCGAGGCCCTGGACGAGGACAACTGGGTGTGGTCGCCGCAGGGGCGGATCGCGATGCACTACCCCGAGATGTGGGGCATCGTGGAGTTCGTCGACTCGCCCGACACGCCCGCCGCAGCCGCCTCCGGCGCCGGGGCCCTATCGGAGGAGGAGCGGGCCCTGTGGGCCCTGCGACACGTCTACTACCGACAGCGGGCGCGAGTGGAGGAGACGGGCCGGTGGGCCCGGAGCGCCGAGGAGCTGGAACTCGCGTCCGCCCCCGTCCCCGATCTGCCCTGGCCTCCGACCCTCGCCCTCACTCCGTCCGGCTTCGAGGCCGTCCTGCCCCTCGGTGACGGACGAACCGCGCACATCCGCGAGGATGGTCTCGCCTGGATCACGGACTGATCCGCATGCATTTCGCCGCGGTCGACTGGGCCATTCTCGGCGCCGTCTACGTGGCCATGGTGGCGGGAGTGGTGCTGCTCAAGCCGTACATGCGCAGCGTCGTGGACTTTCTCGCCGCGGGTCGCACCGCCGGCCGCTACCTCCTGTCGGTCTCGCAGGGCGTCGCGGCGCTCGGGGCGATCACGGTCGTCGGGTACCTGGAACAGAACTTCGTGGCCGGCTTTGCGCTCACCTGGTGGGGATTCTCCCAGGCTATCGTGATCCTCGTCCTGACGGTGAGCGGGTTCGTCATCTACCGCTTCAGGCAGACACGATCCCTGACGCTGCCCGAGTTCTTCGAACGTCGATACAGCCGGCGTTTTCGCGTGTTCACGGGAATGCTCGCTTTCACGGCCGGGCTCATCAACTTCGGCATCTTTCCGGCGGTGGGGGCGCGGTTCTTCATCCACTACATCGGCCTTCCGGACTCGGTCTCCGCCCTCGGTTTCGCGATCGGGACGTTCCCGCTGATCATGCTCCTCCTCCTCGGCACGAGCATCTTCTTCGTGTTCAGCGGCGGCCAGGTCGCGGTGATCATCACGGACTTCGTTCAGGGCGTGTTCGTGAACCTCGTGTTCATCGTGATCACGGTGTTCCTCCTGGTCCAGGTCGACTGGGCCCAAATCTTCGAGGCGCTGGCCATGGCCCCGGAGAACGCGTCCCTGATCAACCCGTATAAGACGAGCCAGGTGGCGGACTTCAACTTCTGGTACTTCCTGATCGGAACGATCGGGGTGGTCTACGTCGTCATGTCGTGGCAGGGAACGCAGGCCTACAACGCTTCCGCCCGCAGCGCCCACGAGGCCAAGATGGGCCAGGTCCTGACGAACTGGCGCGAGAACCCCTGGAAGCTGTTCGTCCTGATCGTGCCGGTGATCGCGTACACGGTCCTCCACCATCCCGACTTCGCGGCCCAGGCGGGCACCGTGAACGAGCTGCTTGCGCGCACCGACTCCGAGACGATCCGAAACCAGCTGCGCGGACCGGCCGTGCTGGTGACGATGCTGCCGGTCGGGCTCCTCGGCGCGTTCGCCGCCGTGATGCTGACGGCCTTCGTGAGCACGCACGACACGTATCTCCACTCCTGGGGCAGCATCTTCATCCAGGACGTGGTCATGCCGTTCCGGAAGGAGCCGTTCACGCCCGAGCAGCACATGCGCGTCCTCCGCGGAGCGGTCCTCGGCGTGGCCGTCTTCATCTTCATGTTCAGCCTGCTCTTCCAGCAAAGCCAGTACATCTGGCTGTTCTTCGCGATCACCGGGGCGATCTTCGCGGGAGGCTCCGGCGCCGTGCTCATCGGGGGCCTGTACTGGAAGCGCGGGACGGCCGCGGCGGCCTGGTCCGCCATGATCACCGGAAGCTCCATCGCCGTCGGCGGGATCATCATCCACCAGCTGGTGGACGATTTTCCGGTGAACGGGCAGGAGTTCTGGGGCATCGCCATGGCGGCCTCGACCCTGGTGTACATCCTGGTGTCCCTGCTTGGGCCGAAGCGCATCTTCGATCTCGACCGGCTTCTCCACCGGGGGCGATACGCCCTGGAGGGGGAGATGGAGATCGTGGACGAGGAGCCGTCGCGAGGCTTTCGCGTGCTGGGGATGGGCCGGGAGTTCACGAGGAGCGACCGGCTGCTGTACGTGGCCACCTACGTGTGGGTCGGAGGCTGGACCCTGGTGTTCATCGTGGGCACCGTCATCAACCTGACCCGCGACGTGGGAGATGAGGCCTGGGCCGGGTTCTGGGAGTTCTACGTGTACCTGATGGTCGTCGTGTCGGGCGTGGTGGTGCTGTGGTTCGCGATCGGCGGGTTCATGGACATCCGCGCCATGCTCGGGCGCCTGGCGATCATGCGCCGGGATGACACCGACGACGGCTGGGTGCGCACGGAGGGAGGGCCGGAATGAGACCGCTGGTTCGAAGCGCCGACAACCCCATCCTGACGACGATGGACATTCCGCCCATGCCGCCGGACATCCGCGATCCGTCCTCGGTATTCAACCCTGGCGCCGTGCGGTGGGGCGACCGGTACATGCTGATGCTGCGGGTCCAGACGCGCGGACGGCGCACCCGGCTGGTGATGGCCGAGAGCGGCAACGGACGGGAGTTCACCGTGTGGCGGGAACCGGTCCACATCCCGGGACTCGATTCCGTGGGCGAGACCGTTCACCACGTGTACGATCCCCGCCTGACGGCCCTCGACGACGGCTTCGTGGTGATGTTCGCGGCGGATACCGAGTCCGGCTGCCGGCTGGGCACGGCCCGCACGCGGGACTTCCGCACGTTCGAGCTGCTGGGCCTCGGCGAGCACCCGGACATCAGGAACGGAGTCGTCTTTCCGGCGCGTTTCGGCGGGAGCTACCTGCGCCTCGATCGCCCCAATCGATCCCTCGAGCCCGGCGAGCCGCCGTCGGGCGATGCCATCTGCGTGTCCGAGTCCCCGGACCTGGTGAACTGGGAGCCCCGCGGGGAGGTGATGCGCGGACGACCCCGCTACTGGGATGAGCGCATCGGGGCGGGGCCTCCGCCGGTGCGCACTCGGCACGGTTGGCTCCTCGTGTACCACGGAATCGCCACCCACTTCGGGAGCGTGAACATCTACCAGGCGGGCGTAGCGTTGCTCGACCTGGAGGACCCCCTGCGGGTGGTCGGACGGAGCCGGGACAACGTGCTCGAGCCCCGAAAGATGTACGAGCTGGTGGGCCAGGTGCCGAACGTGGTGTTCCCGTCGGGGATGATCGTGGATGACGTGGACGATGAAGGGTTCGCAACAGACGAGAGCAAGTTGCGCCTCTACTACGGAGCCGCTGACTCCACCGTCTGCCTCGCCACCGGCACCGTAGGAGGGCTCCTGTCCGCGGTGGACCGCGCATGAGCCAGGCGGAGCCCCCGGGGCGCGACGGACCGCCACGCATCGCGTACCTCGTCTCACACACGCATTGGGACCGGGAGTGGTACCAGACGTTCGGCGAGTTCCGGGTCGACATGGACCACGTCATTCGATCCATGCTCGCCGATCTCGAGGAGGGCCGGCTGGACCATTTCGTCCTCGACGGTCAGGCGGTTCTGCTCCACGACTACCTCTCGGCCCGGCCCGGCGAGGAGGGCCGGATCCGGGCCCTGGTGGAAGGCGGCAAGCTCGCCGTGGGACCGTGGTACGTGCTTCCGGATGAGTTCCTCGTGAGCGGAGAGGCGACGGTGCGCAATCTCCTGCTCGGACACGAGGCGGCGGCCGGCCTCGGAGGGGTCCAGAAGGTGGGCTACATGCCCGATTCCTTCGGGCATATCGCCCAGATCCCGCAGCTCCTTCAGGGGACCGGGATCGACTCGTTCATTTACACCCGGGGCAACGGGGACGAGATCGACCGGCTGGGGTGGGAATTCGTGTGGCGGGCGCCAGACGGAAGCGAGGTACTGGCGATCAACCAGGTCCGCGGCTACTGCAACGCGGGCGGCCTGGGCCTGCACGAGGTATGGCACGCCCACACGCCGCGAGAGGTGGACCTGGATCGGGCGGTCGCGCAGGTGGCCGAGATCTTCGAGACTCACTCGGAGCGGGCGAGGTCGGACGTGACCCTGCTGAACAACGGTTGCGATCACTTCCCGCCGCCCCGGGACCTGGAACGCATCCTTCCGGCGCTCAGAAAGGCCTTTCCCGGGACCGAGTTCCGCTCGGGCGGCTTCGCGGACTACGTGCGCTGCGTCCGAGCCCGCGAACCGGCCCTCGAGACCTTCGAGGGAGAGCTTCTCGGGGGACGGCTGCACCACATCCTCTCCGGCGTGTGGTCCACCCGCATGTACCTGAAGCAGGCGAACGACCGGGCGCAGGTCATGCTCGCCGACGTGGTCGAACCGCTCGCGGCACGCGCTCACTTCCAGTCCGGGACCGTTTACCCGGCCGGTCTCATCGAGGCGTGCTGGAGAGAGCTCCTCGAGAACCACCCGCACGATTCCATCTGCGGTTGCAGCACGGACGAGGTGCACCGGGAGATGGAGACGCGCTTCGAGTCCGTCCTGCGGACCGGCGGGCAGATCGTGCGGCGGGGTCTGAAGGACCTGGTTCCCACTTTCGGTCGACACGCCGAGGATGACGCGCGCACAGCATTGTGCGTGGCCAATCCGCTGCCGTTCGATCGCACCGAAGTGATCCGGCGGCTCGTGGTGCTGCAGCCTCCCGCGGTGGATCCGTCCCGACTGGCCCTGACGGACGACGACGGGAGGCCCGTGCCGTGCCGAATCGAGCGCGTGCGACGGGTCGAACGTTTCTGGGGGATCGACTACCGGGTGGAGCTCGACGGCCGCAGCCAGGAAGAGCGGTTCAGCGTGTACGAGGAGCGGTTCGGCGACCGCATCCTGCGACCGGAGAGCGAGAAGGACACGGCAGACACTTTCCTCTCGCTGGAGTTCGTTGCCGACCTCCCGGCCGTGGGCCACGCCCGGTTCATCCTGGAAGAGGCAGATCCGGAAGCAGAGGCGGAGGGCGCGCGCGCGAACCCGATGCCGCCTCAGGTTCGGGTGGACGGCGACGTGCTGGACAACGGCCTGTGCCGCGTGCGCCTGCACCCGAACGGCACGATCGACCTCCAAGACCTGCGCTCAGGGCAGGAGTTCACGGGATTGAACGCCCTCGAGGACTCGGAGGACGTGGGAGACGAGTACGACTTCTCCCGGGCAGTCCGGACGGAGACCGTCGGCGCGCCTGACGCCGGCGGCGCGGTGGCGCCGCTGCGGGAGGGCGGCTGGACCGCCGTCCTCGCCGCCCGCTTCGAGATGGACCTTCCGCTCCGGGCGACGGCGGATCGGACGGGACGGACGCCGGAGCGCCGGTCCTGCCCGGTGGAAGTGCGGGTGGAGCTGCGCGCCGACGACCCCCTGGTTCGCATCGAGACCCGGTTCGACAACCGGGTCGAGGACCACCGCCTGCGGGCACGGTTTCCCACCGGGGTCCGCTCGGATCACTTGTGGTCGGACGGACACTTCCTGGTCAACCGTCGGAGCCTCGCCGACCGTCCGGCAGGGGAGGGCTGGGTGCAGCCCCCGCCGGAGACCGTTCCGCAGCAGGAGTACAGCCTGGTCCAGGACGCGAACGGGGGACTCGCCCTCCTCAACCGCGGGCTGCCCGAGCTCGAGGCCCGGGGCAGCGGCGACGGGGTGGACTTGTGTCTAACCCTGCTTCGCGCGGTCGGATGGCTCTCGCGGGACGACTTCGAAAGTCGCTTGCGATCGAACGCCGGCCCCACCCTGCACACACCGGGCGCCCAGTGTCCCGGACCGCGGGCCTTTCAATACGCGCTCCTCCCGTTCGCGGGGGACTTCCGTGAGTCCGGTATCCCCGACGCGAGCCGCCGATACCGCGTCGAGCCGGTCTCGGTGCAGGGCGTCCTGGAAGGAAGCGTTCAAGGGGGAAGGAGCCTGGTCCGGCGCGGAACGGGTCGAGCCACGATCACGGCCATCAAGCGGCACTGCAGCCGGGATTCCCTGGTCGTCCGACTCTACAACCCATCGTCCGAGCCCGTGCGGGAGTGGCTGGAGACGGACCCACCCGTAAGAGCCGCCTGGCTGACGGACCTTCTCGAGGAGCGGGAGGGATCGGTTCCGGTCGCGGGGAATCGGGTGGACCTGAGCCTCGAGCCCCACCGGATCGTCACGGTGGAGCTCGAGCTGGGTGAAGCGGGCGGCGCCTAGCGGCAGGAGAGCCGGGAAAGAGCCTCGTTCAGGCCGGTCAGGTTGAACGTGTAGGTGTGGCTCCGCAGCTGGAAGTCGCTCGCATGGAAGACCACCGTGCTCTGATCCGCCGCCCGCTGGATGAAGTCTTCCCGGACGTCATCCGGCGCGATGGCCGCCATACCGGACGACCGCAGGATCCACGTGGCCCGGCTTGGCTCATCCTCACCGAACGCGAAGCGAACCGGGGTGCTCATCTTCCGCCCCAGGTACGTGGCCGTGAGCACCATCTCGAGGCCGTCCTCCGCGCAGCGGAACGTGAGCCCGCCGGCGCCCGAGACGTAGCTCTCGTCCGCCAGGGTCGTGACCGAGCTGCGATCGTCGCCGGAATCCGGATCGGCACGCTCGAACAGATAGAAATCGCCGATGGCTTCCTGTCCGGCCGCCGGCAGGGCAACGCCGAGCAGCAACGCGGTCGCCGCCGCGGCGGCGCGTATCCTCTCCGTTCGCATGCGTCCTCGCTGGTTCCGGTTCAGGCCGGCACCCCCGTGCCGAACTTCTCGAATCGCTCGCTCGCCTTCTCTTCCAGGTCTTCGCGCTGGTCCGGATGGGCGATGTCGATCAGGGCGCGGGCCCGCTGCCTCAGGTTCTTTCCGTACAGGTTAGCCACCCCGTGCTCCGTGACAACATAGTGGACGTGGGCCCGCGTGCTCACGACCCCCGCGCCCTGCTTCAGGAACGGGACGATTCTCGACTCGCCGCGCCTGGTGACCGACGGGAGGGCGATGATCGGCTTCCCGCGTTCCGAGAGGGCCGCGCCCCGGATGAAGTCCATCTGTCCGCCGACGCCGGAGTACTGGCGGGTACCGATGGAATCCGCGCACACCTGCCCCGTGAGGTCGACCTCAATCGCGCTGTTGATGGCCGTCACCTTAGGGTTGCGCCGGATAACGGCCGTATCGTTCGTGTACGCGACATCCAGCATGGCGACCTCCGGATTGTCGTCGATGAAGTCGTACACCCGCCGCGTCCCCATGACGAAGGTGGCCACCACCTTGCCCGGGTGCGTCCTCTTCTTCCGGCCGTTGATCACCCCGGACTCGATGAGGTCGATCGCTCCATCGGAGAACATCTCGGTATGGATGCCGAGGTTCTTGTGGTTGTTGAGTGCACCGAGAACCGCGTCCGGTATGGCGCCGATGCCCATCTGAAGCGTGGCGCCGTCCTCGATCAGCTCGGCGCAGAACCGGCCGATGGCGCGTTCGGCCTCGCCGAGTACCGGGCGCGGCACCTCGGGAAGCGGATCATCGGACTCGACGAAGTCGTCGATCGCGTTGACGTGGATCATGCTGTCGCCGTGAGTGCGCGGCATGTTCGGATTGATCTGCGCGATCACGCGCCGGGCCGTCTGAACGGCGGCGCGGGTGCAGTCCACCGACACGCCCAGCGAGCAGAATCCGTGCGGCCCCGGCGGCGACGTCTGGATCAGTGCTACGTCGAGCGGCAGGATGTTTCGGCGGAACAGGTTCGGGGTCTCGCTGAGGAACACCGGCACGTAGCTCGCGTCGCCCTTCTGAATCGCTTCACGGACGTTCGCGCCCACGAACAGCGCGTTCACGCGGAAACTCCCCTGCATGTCGGGCGCCGCGTACGGGGCCGGCCCCTCGGTGTGAAGGTGAACGATCTCGACGTCCCT
>JAMJQR010000176.1 GCA_023554335.1 Candidatus Benthicola marisminoris | reverse complement strand
CACGCTCAGGGGCTGGGATGAAGATGAGCCCGGGTGGTCCGGAGAGATCGCCGCCGCGATCGCCATCGCCCAGGGAAACACGGAGTATTTCGAGTTCGACCTGTCCGCGGCGGCGCAGTTTCAGGCGGACCGGCACCGCGTTCGCGGGCTGGGCGACTTCACTCGTCGCACCGCCTCGGGAGTCGAGATTTCAGAGGCTACGCTCCTCCACCTGCGGCACAACTATCGGCTGACGGACGTCGTTCATTCGCTGGCGTTTCTTCAGGCGCAGCGGAATCCCTTTCAGCGTATCGACAGCCGCTTCCTGCTGGGACTCGGCGCCCGGTTCGACCTCGTGCGGGGCGAGACGTTCGGCACGTCCGTCGGGGCCTCCTACATGCGGGAGCGGGAGACCCTGACGGACGACGACTCGGGCGCGGCGACCAGAGACAGGGGCAACTTCTTCGCCAGCCTTCTGGGTCGGCCGACAGACCAGTTGCGGGTCGACGCGCACGCCTTCTACCAGCCCGTACTGACCGACTGGTCCGATGCGCGCCTGTCCGCCGGCAGCAACCTGGACGTGCTGCTCGTAGGCGAGCTCACCCTCGTGATCGGCTTCCGACTGGCCTACAACTCCCAGCCCGCACCGGGAGTGGAGGAGACGGATTTCTGGCTGCGGACTGGGCTGCGGTTCCGGTTCTAGGGCGGCGCGGTCGAATGTGGCTCAATGCGCGGCACTTAGGAGACAGGTCATCGAGCGTCCCGGCCACCGCCGCGCGGAGGGGCCCGGACGCCAGGGGCGGCGGTTCTCTCCAACTAGCGTGCGGCTAGCCTGCGGTCGCGGCTACACACGTCGCATAGGCACCGAGCTGGAATGGCCCAGAGCCGGTGTTTCTGACCGCCACCCGCCAGCCGGGCCCGTCACTGCTGTCGACGAGCGGAGAATGTTGTGTGAGCGCGTAATTCGCGTCGTCCGACATCAGGAAGCCGCCTGAAACAGGCGCTTTGCCCTCGGGGCAAAAAGCCGATACGCCTTTGGTTTCACCAGGCGCGACCGATATGAAGCCAGAGCTCGCGAGTTGCCAGCCTGAGAGTACTACTGGCGTCGGGAGCGGCGGCGGCTTGTCACCCGGCTTGAAGGTCGGAGCTGCGCCTTCTTGCGTCTCCGCGGCGACGGCGCTTGGGGGCTCGACCGGAGTCTCGTCACACCCGTAAAGCCAAAGGACGGCGACGAGAAGTAGGGGAGCGATCAACAAGAGCTTACGCATGCCAGCCTCCGTGCATGAGATGGTGGGAATACCAGCGGGGGAGACACTGGAAGGGCTGTTACGGAACGATGCCGCGAGAGGGGCGTGCGACTATCTGCAGTATACGCTCTTTTGCCAAAGCCAGCTAACACCGCAGCTTGAGAAGGGAGTGGAATGCGCCCGGGAGAATTCGAATCCCCAACCTCCTGATCCGTAGTCAGGTGCTCTATCCAGTTGAGCTACGGGCGCTCGTACGGCCACGGTGTCGCGCGGAGGGTCGCGTGCACGCCGCATCGTCTGTTCGTCAGGCATGCCCAGGAGAGGATTCGAACCTCCACGCCCTTGCGGGCACTAGCCCCTCAAGCTAGCGCGTCTGCCAATTCCGCCACCTGGGCAAATGCTCGGGGGGGGAGTCGAACCCCCACGGGATATTATTCCCACAGGATCCTGAATCCTGCGCGTCTGCCAATTCCGCCACCCGAGCCGGCGCTTCCTGAAATCTCAGCCCGAACAGGCCCGGCGATTGCCTCTAGATCCCGAGAAGACTAACCCCCCGCGTTGCGGACCGGATCGGCCGATTCGACCTTGTCCGGACCCAGCCTGCGAAGGGCGGGGTAATCTAACGGCGAAGCCCAACCGCGCAAGCGACGCCGCAGCCTCCAGGGAGAGACGCATGAACGCCCGCCTGATCGCTACGATGACGGCCCTTCTGACGGCCTCGATCTGCGCTCAGGGTCTGTACGGCCAGGACAGAGTCTCGAACACGATCGACGGGTTCAACGGCATCCCCTGGGGGGCTTCGGAGAGCGAAATCCGCGCCACGCACGGGGTGCCGGCGCAGGTGGATACCCTCGACAACGGCATCGTCGTTCTCGCGTACCGGGAGGAGCTGCTGGGCGAGCCGGCCGTGGCCTTCTTCGCGCTGCTCGGCGATTCTGGAATGATCAAGGGCCAGCACGTCGCGAAGATGCAGCTGGAAGAAGGAAACTGTGAGGGGCAATACCGTGTCTACCGCGACCACGTCACGTTGACCTACCCTCTCATCGTACCGGTTGAGAACTACGACTACCCGTTCACCGAGAGCTTCTGCACGGCGCTACAGAACCAGCGGGGCGAGTGGGCCAACCAGTGGACCGACGAAACCAACGGCGCGGTGATCACGGTCATCGTGCCGCGTGGGTCCGACGAAGTGATGCTGATCTACGAGTCCCTCACGTTCCTGAACTGGATCGAGCCGGGGACGGAAGAGAGGCCCGCAGGGGAGGGCTAGGGAGTCTCGGTCGGCGGATCATCCAGTCGGCGAGCACATCCTGTAAGCACTTCGCCGTCCAGCGTCACCGTGGCACGCATCGGGTGCACGATGTCGGCCATCGTGTCCTGACACGGCTCTTCGGACACGCGAATCTGGATCTCGTGCTCCCCTTCGGCGGCCGGCACGGGCCCCCACACGCGTGAGGCTGATCCCTCTGCTACGCTGACCGGAGCTGAATACGGGAAGCGTACGTCCGGCTCGCCGAGGCGCCCGTACACGATCCCATCCGCGACCGAGATGGTGACGTTCCAGAACGGCTCGTTGCCGAAGGCCCGCAGGTCCGGCTCATCCTCTCGAGCCGGACTGCACGCCACTGCCAGTGCCGCTACCAGCACCAGGAATCTCATGGCTCTCCGCTTCCGACCATTCGCCGAACCGGCACGCTTCTTTCGTGTGAACCCCAGGTCACCAAGTTATGTTGCCCGGGTCCGTAAGCGCAGGTCGTGGACCGACTCGGTCATCCACTGCGGAGAGTCCTTGACTCCAACCTTCAGCTGTCGCTGCGCGTGGCTTCGCTCCAGGGAATTCCACGGCCTCGCTCGCTTCCTGCGAAGTGCGGTCGCCTGCGCCGCTTTCCTGGCTGGTGTGTCCTCCGCGGCGGCCGGGCAGGAACCCCCCGACACCGGTCCGGACACGCTGGCGCCGGCCCTGGACTCGATCGCCATCGTCACCGAAAACGTCTTCACCGAGGAAGAGGCGGCGCGGACCGGGATCTTCCGTTTCGCCAACAAGCTCCGGTTCAAGACCAGGGACTGGGTCATCGAACGTGAGCTGCTCCTCGCTCCCGGCGAGCCGTACGACTCGGTCCTCGCGGAGGAGACCGAGCGAAACCTGCGCGGGCTTCGCCTGTTCGCGGAAGCCAGTGTGGACACGGTCACCGTGGACGGACGGCTGCTGGCTACCGTGACCACCCGTGACTCGTGGAGCACTCAGCCCCTTTTCGAACTCAGCTTCGCGACGGACGGGACGGTCACCGGCCGTCTCGGATTGACCGAGACCAACATCTTCGGAACCGGAAACTACGCCCACATCGCGTATCGGAAGGACGTGGATCGGGACGGCCTGGAGCTCGCCGGCGAAGTGCGCCGCCTTGCCGGTACCCAGCTCAACGTGGGCGGGCAGTACTACAACCTCTCCGACGGGAACTGGGGCAACTGGTTCGTCGGCGACCCGTGGCGATCGTTCAACGATACCCGCGCCGTCGTGTACTCGGGCGACGCAGCGGATCGCCAGGCCATCCAGTACCGCAACGAGTCCAGTTCCGTTCGTGATACCACGCGCTACTGGCACACGAACCACGGGCATCGAGGAGTCTTCGGATTCGCCACCAACGCGACGCCGCGCTACTTCACGCGCTTCGGTGTCGAGGCGGAAGTGCGAAGCCAGAAATACGTCCTGGTGCAGGACACGTCCCAGATGATCCCCGACACCGTCAGGGCGTTCGTGGGCGTGTTCGGCGAGTACCGGCGCTCCGAGTTCCGGGTCCTCCGGTTCATGAACGGATTCGCGCGGGAAGACATCGATCTCAGCGCTACGGTATCCCTGGGTCTCAATATCGCGCCGGAGTCGTTCGGCTACGACAGCTTCGGCCTCGGACCTTCAATGTTCATGCAGGCGGGAGGGTCCCTGGGCGAGGGGTTTGTGCATGGCAGGCTCTCGGCCAATGGTCTATTCAACGCGGCCGGCCTGGACTCGGGCCGGGTCAACCTGGCCGTCACGGTGGCCCAGAAGATCGCGCGCAGACATGCCACGGTCCTCCATACGCGGCTCGGGATGATGCAGAATCCGCCGCCCGGCGGTGAGTTCGACCTCGGCTTCAACTTCCCGCCGCGTAGCTGGGAGCCCCATTCCTTCGTCGGCACCCGGTCTGTCTGGGGCACGCTGGAACATCGCTGGTGGGCCCTCGACAATCTGCTGAACCTGTTCGGACTCGGCTTCGTGGGCTTCGTCGACTACGGTGGGGCCTGGTACGAAGACCAATCCCCGAGGTGGGGTGGAGCAGCCGGAATCGGAATCCGGACGGGGTCTTCCCGCGGCTCCGCCTCGGACACGGGACGAATCGATGTCGGGTACCGGTTCGGCCGCGACGTGACCGGCAGCCGGTGGGTCGTCAGCTTCGGCTCGGGCTGGGCGTTCCCCTGACGACTACAGCATGTTCTTGATCCAACGGCTCGTCTTCCACTCGAAGCCCTCGTAGCGGGGCAGGTACCGGTCCAGCTCTTCGACGCTGTCGAGCCACCGGGAATTGCCGGTCAGGATCACCGCGTCGAGAAAACCGGCCATCGCGCCCTTACCAGAAATCAGAAGTGCGACCTCTCCATCCATGAGCAGGGACCGGTAATCCATGTTGGGCGAGCCGACCATGTTGTACATGGCCGCCGTGTCCTCCTCGTCTTCTGCGAGAATGCGCTCGACCGAGTGAAGCAGGTCGACGAACTCGGGTCGAATCGCCTGCCCCAGCTCCGTCGCATCGCGGTATCCTTCGACAGACTCCTCCGAGATCACGTCGCGTATGCGCTCTTCGGCATACCTCATCAAGAACGGAGGCCACTCGGGCGCGGCGAGGAGGGCCCGGAGAACGCTCGCCGAGACGAACAGGTTGGTCTTCAGGTGGAGCTTCGGTCGCCGGTCCTCGACGTCCTCGACGATGTAGTCGACCTCGAAATCGGGGAAGAGCGAGTCGGCGTTCGCGAAGACGGGCTCCCAGTCTTCCGGAACCTGCAGCGTCTCCCGGAGCCAATCGACTTTCAGGCCCTCGGCCGCCGCCTGCAGCCGGGCAGGCACGTTGGCGACGTCGATGTCCGTGTCGTACAGGCCCACTCTGTACTGGCCACCCACCGCCTCGATCTGCCCCTCCAGCTCGTGCCGGAAGATGATCGCGCGCTCGAACATCTCATTGGCCCGCGACAGCGTCATGAAGGCCTGCCCGGGGGCGTTCCTCTGTGACGGATGGATGATCAGGACCCTGGCCCCGCGCAGGCAGCTTCCCGCGAGCATGGAGGCCCAGAGTGGACCATGCCATAGAGAATCCGGCAGGATGAGCACCATGCCGGGAGGAGCAAGCGTGAACAACACGGCCCGGGCCACGTTGATCGGTTTGGCTTCGTACCCCGTCTCGGAGTGCATCTCGAGCGCCCGGATTCCGCCGAAGTTCTCCGCCTTGTATGCCTCGACTCTGTCCCAGTAGTCGTCCGCGAAGTCCATCGGCTTCAGCGGTGGGGGAATCTCATCCGGCCGGAAGCCCTGGTTCAGGAGTAGCTCACGGGCCGCGTTCTTCATATCCAGGGCCGCCGGTCCGCGCAGCATCACAGCCCGGTCCTCCCACGTCGGCCCCATGTAGTGCTCACCGATCCCCATGCCGCTGTACATCGCCATTCCCTTGTACGGATCGGCCTCCGTGATGTCGTAGAATGCGATTTTGCGATGATCTCGCATCACGTTGTCCGGCCAGGAAAGAACCGGGAACGGTTCACTGGCCCAGTAGGTCGGATCCGCGGGATTGGTGATGCTGACGTGGACCTTGATCCGTTTGCGCAGCCAATCCTCTCCGTACTGGCTGGCCTCCGCCTGCAGGAGGGCCGAACCCGCGACCGCGTCACGCAGGGCGGCCTGGCTGGCCCGCAGGGTGTCCGCCATCCACTCGTACCCCGACGGGAAGTCGAACTCGTAGTGCATGGGTTCTTCGAGGTAGCTGATCCAGCGCCGCGCCTTGTTGATCTCGTAGTAGTGCTGGTCCATGAAGAGGAAATACAGGGGCAGCTTTGCGGACTCGTCGTATGCGCGCACCCGCGCCGTGAGCGTCTGGATGTACAGGTTGGTGTGGAACAGGCCCACGAGGTCGGGATCGCCTGCGGCGTTGATCCCCCGGAAGTCGTGGATCCACAAGACGTGGTAGTCCTCGGCGCTTTCGAGCGCGTTGGCGAGCTCGAACTGGAACTGGGAGTTGATGACGTACGCCCCCCGGTTCCCCTCGTAGAACTTCCGGTCGAGGGCTCGTTCAAGGATCCGGTCCAGCTCCGGACCCGAGTCGTGCTCCTCGGGAAGGAGACCGTACTGAAGGGGCAGCCACACGAGACGTTCGTCGTGCCAGACGCTCTTGTTGTAAGCGCGCACGGCCTCCACGCCGTCCAGTATCTCCTGAAACACCCAGCGAACGACAGTCAGCCTGTCGGTCGCCACCATGTCCGAGTGAATGGCCCACCGACTGAACGCGCCGGCCGCCCGCGCTCCAAACTCCTGCGTGGAATCGTGCTGCTTCTTGACTCCGAGCAGCCGGTTGTACGGGAACAGCACGCGATCGAGCAGGATCTCGCGCGCCTTCGCGGCGATGATCCCACCATCCTCAGTGCTGGTACCGAACGGGACGTCCGAGCCGGAAGCAGCGATCGAGAAGGCCCGAGCCATTTCCGCGTGAAACGCGCGGATCTCTGCCTCCGCCGTGTGGCCCTCTCCGAGCATGGGGTCGGACCCGAGGAGGCGGTCCCGCAGTTCCTGAACATCTGCGGTGAAC
>JAMJQR010000020.1 GCA_023554335.1 Candidatus Benthicola marisminoris | reverse complement strand
CCACGCCCGACGAACTGCTTCTCGGTATTCGAGTCCTGGAACTTGAGGTCGGAGTCGCCCGTGAAGACGCCCGCCCAGTACGAGAACACCCCGTTGTTCGTAGACCCGCTGGCCTCCAGGCCGATGTCGCGGTCCGACAGGTCGAACGCCGTCGTGAAACTCGTAACGTTGGGCACCAGGAGCCCATCGATGCCCCGGATGGCCAGCTCTCTCTCCACCGTGAGAGTCTGCGTCGAGGAAACGAGAACGAAACCGTCGAACGGCCGCTTGAAGTGACCCCCCTTTAGTCGGAAGGCTTTGCTGAACGTGAACCGGCCCCACGCGTCCTTGAGCCCGACCTTGTCGAGCTTGTTGAAGTCCGGCTGGATCCGGAAGTCGATCTGATCGTTGATCTTGACCGTAAACGTGAGACGCGCCCGCCGCAGGAAGAGGTCGGTGGACGGCACCTGCTCCTCGCACGCGGAGTCGTCGGGGATCGGGAACGCGCTGCAGGTGCTCGTGCCCGCCTGCAGCTGAACGCGACCGCCGACGCTGACTTCGAGTGCTTTCGTCTTGAATGAGATGTCGCCGCTCTCCTGCGCCTGAATCTGCGCCGGCACCGCCAGCGCCAAAGAAGCCGCCACCGCGGCCAAACCCGCGAGCCGTCTCATGTCCTGCCTCCTGGGGATGGTTTGGCTCGCAGACGGACTTAGTGCGGGCGGGATGCGCCGGCACCGCGCGATCGGTCTGCCCAGGGAGGGCATCCTCGTGACCGAAACGGCGTACGAGCCAGATCCGGGCAAGGTGAGGCGGTTCGGTTAACCTTCTGTAAACGAATTGTAACAACGGCGTAACGGAATCAGCGCTCGCTGTGACGAAATCCGGGCCACTCAAGGTCAGGATCCGTGAACAGCTCGTCCGCGTCGCTCGCGAAACGAAGAATGGGATGGAGGTACAACTGCACTTGCAGACGGCGGGGCAGTCGCTGCAGCGACACTCGGGACCCGGCACTCTCCAATCGGCTCAGGTCGGCCTCCAGGAGCAGTATCGCTGCTCCGTCGGCGGATCGAACTCGCGACAGGTCGAGCTGGATGCTCGCTGGTGCCTCTCCGGCCTTCGTCAAGCTGGCCCTGAAACGGCGGACCTCTTCCAGGTCCAGCAGGTCACCGAGCTGGAGACGGATCTCCTCTCGGTCCACCCTGTGAGCGTCGATCATGATCATTCTGTCACATGGCTCCAGCGCGAAGGGGGGAGATGGGGCGGAGTCCGCGGAGGCACGCGAAAACCGCCCCGGTGGGATCCTGAGAGTCCGCGCGGCGGTGCAAAGACCCGTCGCCGGTCTCGGTCATTCGGGTGAGGTCGTGCGTCATACTCTCAATGTATCCATGAAGGCCGCTGGTCGGCCGGGTTGTTCGCAGTGGTGCCCGAGGTCGGGCAGTCTGTCAGGCAGGCGTAACTTCGGGGTGCACTGTCAGCGTTTGATCAGCGCTTTGTAACGGGTATGAAACACGTGGCCGGGTGGAACTCAGCCGCCTGCGGCAGGAGTCTCGGGGTCGGGCGACGTCGGAAGGACCACCCACACACGCGTGCCCTTGCCGACCTCGCTCTCGATACCGACGTCGCCTCCGTGGGCGACCACGAGGTGCTTGACGATCGACAGGCCGAGGCCGGTACCCCCGGCTTCCCGGGACCGGGCCGCGTCGATTCGGTAGAATCGCTCGAACACACGCTCCAGGTGAGCCGTCGGAATTCCCGGGCCCTCGTCGTCGACCGTCACGTGCGCCTGGCCGTCTCCACGTCTCGCGGTCACGGTAACGGAAGTCCCGGATGGCGCATACCTGATTGCGTTGTCCAGCAGGTTGCGCAGAATCTGCCTCATGGCATCGGCGTCGACGTGGACCGTGAGTCCCTCCGGAATCTCGGTGGTGAGGTTGATCCCCGCGTCGTCCGGGCGCCGGTCGAACCCGCTCCACACCTCGAGGGTGGCAGCTGTCAGCTCCAGGTCGATCGGCTCGGGAGTCCACACGCCGCTCTCGATACGAGACAGGTCCAGGAGGTCATCTACGAGGACCTGCATTCGCCTGGAGTTGGCCACGATCCGATCGGCGAAACCACGTGGGCCCGCCGGCACCTCATCGTCGTCAGCAATCGCTTCCCCGAATCCGAGAACGTTCGTCAGAGGCGTCTTGAGCTCGTGCGATACGTTGGCTACGAAATCGCGGCGCATTCCCTCGAGCTGGCGGGTTCGGGTGAGATCCCGGAGTACGACGAGGGCGCCGCGCGAGTCTGGCCGCGCCGTGAGCAGTACCGTGCGACGCCCGATCGTGGACTCGTTCGTACCCGGCACCCCTTCGATCGCGTCCTGCACCGCGGCGAGATTCCCCGGATCCCGAAACAGGCTCGCGATCCGCTCCCCCGCCAGCCCGGGGCGGCCGACCCGGGATTCGAAGGCGCTGTTGGCGCGCACGATCAATCCCTCGCGGTCCACCTGCGCGACGCCGTCCTCCAGCTCGTCGAACATGCCGGTCAGGTCCGTTGCCTCCTGGGAGAGATCGGCCATCCTCTCCTCGAGGCGGGCTGCTGCCTCATCCACGCTCTGTCCGACGGAGGCGAGTGCTCCCCCTCCCTCGAACCCCACCCTGTGGCCTACCTCCCCACGTCCGATCGCCGCGAGCGTCTCCTGCAGGTGCGCGACCGGTCGCCGCCAGAACCGGGCGAGCTGCCTGCCCAGCAAGCCGACCAGGAGCAGTGTCACGAGGCCGCCGGCGAGCACCCACTGCCGGCTGCGCGTGACCAGGGCGTCGGCGCGGGAAAGGGGAACCGACACACGAAGCACCCCTCTCGGATCGGGGATCGCCACGTACAACAGCCTCAACGAGACGGTCTCGCTGGCCCGGATGGCGGATCCGGAGCTTCCACCCAGCGCGGCGGCCACCTCCGGTCTCTCGGCGTGATTCTCTACCTCGGGAAGCCGATCCACCCCTATATCGGAGTCGCCCACTACCGATCCAGTGCGGTCGACCAGGGTGATACGGGAGCCCGAGGCCTCACCGAGCGCATCGGCAAGAGAGTCGGAGAAGGCTGTCTCTCCGATCGTCGCCTGAATCACGCGCGCCTGTCGCTCGAGCGAGGCCTCGACCTCCCGCTCGAGCCGCGGGCGAAGATCTGCTTCGGTCCACCACAGGAAGAGGGCGAACGGGATGGTGAGCGTCGCCAGGATGAGGAGCATCGTGCGGGTCGATGGTCGATTGGCCATTACTCGGGTCCCTTGAACCGGTAGCCGACTCCACGCACGGTCTCCAGGAGGTCACCGGACTCACCCAGCTTCGATCGAAGGCGCGCCACGTGCATGTCGACGGTTCGCGTCTCGATCTGGGCCTCGGTGTTCCAGGCTGCCTGAAGCAGCTGTCGCCGGGTCTGCACCCGGCCCCGACGCTCCATGAAGACCTCCAGCAGGCGGTACTCCAGGGGCGTCAGGTCCATCTCCTCTCCGTCCGTGAAAGCCCGGTGCGACTCACGGTCCAGCTCCACTCCCGAGACGCGCAGCGTCCTGGACTTGGATACGGGCTCCGCCGTACTTCTGCGCAGGAGAGCCTTGACGCGCAGCGCCAGCTCGCGGGCGCTGAACGGCTTCGTCACGTAGTCGTCCGCGCCGTACTCGAAGCCCCGGATTCGCTCCTCCTCCTCTCGCCGCGCGGTGAGGAGCAGTATGGGGACGCTGGCCGTCCGCTCGTTTCGCCGGAGCGTCTTGAGGACCTCGTATCCGTCTACCACCGGGAGCATCAGGTCGAGCACCAGCAGGTCCGGGGGGTCGTCCACGGCGGCGGCGATGGCCGACTGTCCGTTGACCGCCGTGCTGACACGGAATCCCTCGCGGCTCAGCTGGTAGACGAGGATGCTGAGGATATCCGGCTCATCGTCCACCACGAGGATTCGTTCTTCGGCCACGTGCTCAGTCCCCGGTGAGGGCAGACAGGAACTGACGCAACGTGGACGCCGGCAGCTCCGTCGCTCGCTTCACCAGATCATCTTCCGTTTCCTCGAGCAGAATCGCATCCGTGTCGTACCGTTCTTCCCCGCGCCGAAAGGAGATCCGGCCCCGGCAAAGGTCGGCTGCCGATCGCTCTGCCACCACCACCAGGCTCCACGTGTCCTCGTGATCATGCAGCGTGCCGATCTCGTACTCCCGCGTCGCCATGTCCCAGATCTGGAGCTGGGGCGGGTCTCCGTTCTTCCTGCCAGAGTCGTTCATCCTTCGCCTCCCCCGGGCCCGCTCCGGTCTGTCTCTTCCGACTCCCAAAACCCCAGCAGGTACGGGTCGTACTGCTCGGGGTTACGGGCGTAGTCCTTGGCCCACGTTTCAAGATCGGGTAGCGGCACGCTCCGCCGGAGTCTCCGCGTCACGAGCTGCATCTTCGTCTGGAAGCCGAGCGTGCCCACGGCGAGGTTCGCCTCGTGCGCCGCCTCCTCCATGATCTGATACGTGTGCTCATCGGTGAGAGAGAGGAAGACCTCTGAGATGCGAGCGGAGCAGTAGTCGAGGTATTTGGCCTGCAGAACGGGGTCAACGCGAGCGTCGCGCTGCGCGCCCGCGGAGGCGCGGAATCCATCCTCGCCGGAATTCTGCCCCACGTTCCCTATCGTCCGCGGCTCATTCTCGAGACGTCAAGCTGGCCATCAGGCTCCCAAGCGGATGTAGCGAGGGGCGGAAGGAGCGTCAAGCGTTGCGCGCGCAACGGGACGCGGATGTCAGGAGTGGCCCTGGTGAACGGCCAGGTCGGAGGAACGAAGGAGTTCCCGATATATGGCGCGGCGGACGATGCCATACCGAATCAGGCGATTCAGGTATTCGGGATCCCGATCTCGAACCTCCTCTACCGACTCCGCCATGTCTTCGGGGAGACGAACCACGAGCTCGACCGAACGGGTATCCGACATCTGGGCGCACCTGTACCTGAAAGTTGATCAAAACTGAATCCGTCAGGGCCCGGTTCCGGCGCGGGATCTGGCTTTCCGAACCTCTGCCAGCCACCGATCCTCGGGTGGCCATAGACTACCTCTGGCGCGGCCGCGAAGCAAGTACAGAACCCCGCAGAATCCGGTTCCGACGCGACTATAAATCGCTGCAAAAGAAGCAGATACGCCGAATGTCGAAAAGTCCGCTATCGGTGTGGATTATGTGTGAAGAAGGGTAGCCTGCCGCACCCTCCGGGATCGCGGATCGCTTGGCGGAATCGACTGAGATCCTGTATCCGAAACGCGAGGCCAAGGCTCTCGCCGAAGCCACAGTTTTCAAAAAAACAAACGTGCTACGCACGCAGTGTAACTGGCCCGTTACGATGTCCATACCTGCCCGTTACACGATGCGGACCTCGGGATCACACAATCCCGCGAATATGTCGCCGAAGGTTGAGTTCGCTCGCGGTCGCGGTCGTGGCCGCCCTTTCCGAAATACAGACGCGACGGTGAAACCATGATGTTAAGGCACCGCGTCACACTGGCCGGGCTTCTCGCCCTTTTCGTGTCCGGCTGGGGGCAGGTGGCGCATGCACAGGACGGGACCGGCCGGATCTCCGGAAAGGTCGTCGATTCCGAGACGGCCATGGGCCTGTCGAATGCCCAGGTGGCGATACCGGATTTGAACCTGATGACGTTGACCGACCTCGAAGGTCGGTTCTTCTTCAACAATGTCCCGGCGGGACAACATGATGTGCGGATCAACCTCCTGGGGTACGCGCCCAAGATAGTGGCCGACGCCGTCATCACGGCGGGAAGCACCACCGCCCTGGACGTTCTGATGGAGCAGACCGCCATCGAAGTCGAGGCCATCACCGTGACCGCCCAGATGGAGGCCGGGGCCACTGCCGCACTCCTCGATAAGCAGAAGAACGCTCGCTCGGTCACCGAGGCCATCGGGCAACAGGAGATCTCGCGTTCTCCCGACTCCGACGCGGCGGAAGTCGCGACCCGGGTCAGCGGCGTGACCGTGACCGAAGGACGCTACGTCTACATTCGCGGCCTAGGGGAGCGGTACAGCCAGACCTCGATCAACGGGTCCCCCGTCCCGAGCCCTGAGCCGGAACGCGAGGTGGTGCCGCTGGACCTGTTCCCGGCCGAGTTTCTCGAGAGCCTGTCGACCCAGAAGACCTACACACCGGACCGCCCGGGTGAGTTCTCCGGCGGTTCGGTCGACATCACGAACAGGGAATTCCCGGACCGGCTGAGCTGGAAGATGTCGGTGGGCACCAGCGTGAATACCATCAGCCAGTTCCAGAGCGGCTTCTTGAACTACCGGGGCGGTGGAACCGACGGACTGGGGATCGACGATGGCTCCCGCGCCATCCCGGAGCCGGTCACGGTCGCCGGGTACGGCCTCGGTGGAAACCGGCTGCCATCGGACGACCCGAACGTCACACTGGGCGCCGGCGTCGAATTCGCCAACCAGCTCAACCAGTTCTCTCCCACGGAGAATAACACTCCCGGCAACCTGGATCTCGGGGGTTCGATCGGGAACCGAACCACGCTGTTCGGCAACGACCTCGGCTTCTTCCTGGCCGCCAACTACACCACCCAGTCCCTGATCCGTGACGACGAGCGCGAGGTGAAGTGGAGAGCGGCCGCGTTCGACCCGGAGTTCGCCGACCAGTCACGCCCGAACGTCGATTACCAGTTCCGGCGCGGGATGAACCGGGTGACGCTCGGTGGAGTGGCCAACTTCAGCTACCTGCTCACGCCCTCCAATCAGTTCAGCCTGCAGACCCTGTACAACCGGAACACCAGCGACGAGTCCAGGCTCCTATTCGGAGACAACCGCGAGGACCTCGGCTCCGAGACCTACGGTGAGCGGCTTCGCTTCCAGGAGCGCGACCTGATCTGGGGGCAGCTGTCGGGCAAGCACGAGCTCCTCTCTCTCAACTCACGGATCGACTGGAGAGTCTCGGCCGCGCGGGCCCGGCGCGATGAGCCCGGTCTGCGCGAGACCGTCTACACCCGGGGATTCAACACTACGGATCCGTTCTTCCTGGACAACAACACGGGTGAGAGCGGCCGGTACTTCTACACGGACCTGGTGGATGATGACCTGAGCGGCGCCCTCGACTGGAGCTGGAACTTCGGCGCCTGGGACAACCCCTCCACCCTCAAGGTCGGGGGAGCCATCCGAAGCCGGGACCGGGACTTCGCGGCCCGTCGCTATCGGTGGAACTTCCGGTCGGGCATCACCAGCCTCGACAGCGTGATCGCCAATGGGACCATCGTGGGCGGTGATCCGAAGAACAACATGGAACTGCAGCTGCGCGACCTCGTCGAGAACGGCGACCAGTACGTGGCGGATGAGAGCACCTACGGCGCGTACGGCATGTTCGACATACCGGTCGGGTCTCGCCTTCGCGTCATCGTCGGGGCCCGGGTCGAGTGGTACGACCTCGAGCTCACGAGTCCGGTGCAGGCGCAGCTCGAGACGCTGACGGACCTGAAGCAGACGGACGTCCTGCCGTCGCTGAGCCTGAACTACAGACTCAATCCGACCATGAACCTCCGCCTGGCGGGCAGCCGAACGGTAGATCGGCCCGAGTTCCGTGAGCTGGCTCCGTTCCAGTTCACCGAGGCGTCGAGCCTGCGGCAGCTGAGGGGGAATCCCTCCTTGCAGATCGCGGACATCACGAGCGCCGACGCCAAGTGGGAGTGGTTTCCGAACGCTGGTGAAGTGCTCTCGGTCGGGGCTTTCTACAAATACCTCACGAACCCGATCGAGCAGGTGTTCTTCGCCGCGGCGTCCTCGCTGTATTCCTACCAGAACGCCGAGAGCGCGTACCTGTACGGCGCCGAGCTCACCGTGCGGAAACGACTCGACTACGGACGGTTCTGGAGCCACTTCACCCTGGGCGCCGGCTTCAGCGTGACCCAGTCGAACGTCACGGTCCTGCCGGGAGACGGCTTCAATCCGACGAACCTGAGCCGGGCGCTGCAGGGCCAGTCTCCGTTCACGGTCAACGCGAACCTCGTGTGGCTCTCGACCCAGGGTGGCACAGAGCTCGGGGCGTACTACGGAGTGTTCGGCCGGAGAATCGAAGCGGCAGGTGGCTCGGGAGTGCCTGATATCACGGAAGACCCGAGACACGTGCTGGATCTGACGTGGAGGCAGAACCTGCGCGGCCATCTCAGTCTCAAGCTGAAGGTGCAGAACCTTCTCGACTCGCCCTACCGGAGAAGTCAGGAGGCCAACGGCATCGAGCGGGTGCAGCGCGAGTACACCGTGGGCCAGAGCATCTCGCTGGCGCTCACCTACGGTAACTGAACGACCGATTTCTTGAACCCCGGGGGCGGGGGCTCCGTCCCGTAATCCTTCAATCCGAAGAGGATGAACATGAAACCGAAGCAGTTCCGAGTCTTCCTGCCCCTGCTGGCGGCCGCCGTGCTGGCTGTGGGGTGCGGCGATGACGACAATCCGACGAACGTCGTCACCGCGCCGAGCGCTCCCACCGGCGTGACCGCGCAGGTCAACGGTACGAGCGTCATTCTCGTGTGGTCGCCCGGGACGGGCGCTACCTCACAGGTCGTAACGGTGAGCGACATCGCGAGCGTGGAAGCCGATAGAAGCCAGACGTTCAACGACAACACCACAGCCGCGGCGACCTTCGACAACCTGACGCCGGGCAGCTCGTACGCCGCGCAGGTCACGGCCGTGAACAGCGCCGGCAGCGCCGGCAGCGGCCTCGAAGTGTTCCAGATCGCGGAGGAGGACCCGACCTCCGTCGTGGTTACCGGCGTGATCGACGCCGATGAGACGTGGACGGCCGACAAGACGTGGATCCTGGACGGACCCGTCTTCATTGGCGTGGATTGCGGTCCGGATCCCGCGGCGCCGCTCGCCACGTGCGTTTCCGTGGACCTGACGATCGAGCCGGGCACCACGATCACCGGCCGGCGCACGCCGACCGCTCAGAACGCGCGCTCGAGCTTCCTCATCGTGAGCCGCGGATCGCGCATGCTGGCCGACGCCACGGGCAGCGCGACGCGTCCGACGGAAGCCCAGATGATCGTGTTCACGAGTGACGCTCCCCGGGGCGCCCGCGCTCGCGGCGACTGGGGCGGCATCGTGATGAACGGCCGCGCCCCGATCAACTCGGGCGACGAGGCTGCCGGTGAGGGTGGATCCGGTCTGTTCGGTGGCGTTGACGACCTGGACAGCAGCGGGATCCTGCGCGGCGTCCGGGTCGAGTTCGCCGGCGACGACGTAACGGCCACCGACCAGCTGAACGGGATCGCCCTGCAGGGCACCGGCGCCGGCACCACGCTGGACTACGTGCAGGTGCACTACAACGTCGACGACGGCACCGAGCCGTTCGGCGGCAGCACCACGCAGACGCACGTCGTGACGACCGGTATCGGCGACGACAGCTTCGACGGCACCGATGGGTATCGCGGCTTCATCCAGTACGCGATCGCCCAGCAGCGGAGCGACGAGGCGGACAACGGCTTCGAGATCTCCAACAACGGGGACGACGAGACGCTGACACCGTTCTCGACCGCGGTCGTGGCCAACGCCACCATGGTGGGCGCGTCGAAGGGCGAAGTGGACGTGGGCGGCACCGAGTCCGACATCGGTCTCGATCAGCGGGAAGGCTCCGCCTGGCGGGTGTACAACACCATCATCACCAATTTCAACGACTCGGGCTTCTGCGTTGAAGACGCGGTGACGCAGGCCAAGGCAACCGCGGCGATCGCCGGCAACACCACGCCGGGTGAGTTCAACGCGTTCTTCAACTCGATCCTGTGGGCCAACGTCGCCCGCGGGGACGACAGCGACGTCAACTTCGCCGATGCCTGCGGCGGCGGGTACGACATGGAGACCTACTTCAACACCGCGGCGTTCAACAACCTGGTTGCGGATCCGCAGCTGGATGCCAGCCACACCAGCATCGGCACGCTGGCGGCGCCGCCGAGCTTCACTCCGGCGGCCATGCCGGGCGGCTACGTGCCGTTCGACGTGTCGACCCTCAACAACGAGGGT
>JAMJQR010000175.1 GCA_023554335.1 Candidatus Benthicola marisminoris | reverse complement strand
AAGGGCGCTGACACCGGGCCGGCCGCACTCCTGGAGGCGTCGACCGCCCTGGAGCTCTACGACGTGGAGACCGGGACGGAGCCGTGGCGGGCCGGCATCCGGACGCTGCCCGCAGTCGAGTGTCCCGCCGAGCCCGAAGCGATGAGCGAGCGGGTGCGGGAGACCGTGGCCGGCGTCCTGGACGCCGGAGAGCTGCCGGTGGTCCTGGGCGGGGAGCATTCAGTCACCATCGGCGCGGTGGCCGCGGCCGCAGATCGGTACTCCGACCTCACCGTCCTGCAGATCGACGCGCACGCGGACACGCGGGAAGAGTACGGGGGCTCGGCCTACAACCACGCCTGCGTCATGGCCCGGGCGAGGGAGCGGTGCCCGATCATCCAGGTCGGGATTCGGTCGGTGGAGGCGGAGGAATTGCCGGGGCTGAATCCGGACCGCGTGTTCTGGGCGCACGAAATCGTACCGGCGGCGTCCGACACCTGGATGGACGAGGTCGTCTCGCTGCTCACGTCGGTTGTCTACGTGACGATCGACCTCGACGCCTTCGATCCGTCCCTCCTGCCGGCCACCGGGACGCCGGAGCCCGGCGGACTCGGCTGGTATCCGGTAAATCGGCTGCTCCGGCGGGTCGCCCGAGCCAGCCGGGTGGTGGGCTTCGACGTGGTCGAGCTGCTGCCGCGGGAGGGGCACCACGCCAGCGCCTTCACCGCCGCCAAGCTCGTGTACCGGTTCCTGGCGGAGATCGGGTCCGCCGCGGCCGGCTGATCCGGTCCCGGCCGGCCCGACCGCCTACCAGCCCAGCAGGGCCCCGAAGATCAGGGGCGCCACGATCGTGGCATCGGATTCGATCACGAACATCGGCGTGTCGGTGTCCAGCTTGCCCCAGGTGATCTTCTCCGACGGTATCGCTCCGGAGTAGCTTCCGTAGCTGGTGGTCGAGTCGCTGATCTGGCAGAAGTAGCCCCAGAATGGGCAGCGGCGCCTGAGATCCTGGTGGATCATGGGTACCACGCAGATCGGGAAGTCGCCGGCGATGCCGCCACCGATCTGGAAGAAGCCGACCGTGCGCAGGGCGTCGCCGGGCTCGACCACGGGATCGCCCTCCACTTCCGCGAGGTCGGCCACCGTGCGTCCCATGGTCGTCTCGACGTACCAGTCAGCGAGCGCAGCCATGTACTCCAGCCCGCTCCGCACGATGTGAGTGCCCGAAAGGCTTCCGTCGATCGAGCGTCCGACCACGATGTTGCCCATCGTGGAGTCTTCCCAGCCCGGCACGAAGATCGGGAGGCCCTTCTCGGCAGCCGCGACGAGCCAGGAATGGGCCGGATCGATCTGGTACGCATCCCGGAGTCGCCCATCCAGGATCAAGCGGTAGAAGTACTCGTGCGGAAACCAGCGCTCTCCCGCATCGTCAGCGGCCTTCCAGAGACGCATCACCTCCCCCTCGAGGACGCGAAACGCCTCTTCCTCGGGGATGCAGGTGTCGGTGACCCGGTTGAGCCCCCGGTCCAGCAGCTCGCGCTCCCGCTTCAGGGTCATGTTCCGCCAGTCGGGCACCCTCACGTAATGATCGTGCGCCACCAGGTTGAACAGATCCTCCTCGAGGTTGGCTCCCGTGCAGGTGATGGCATGCACGAGGTCCTTCCGGATCATCTCCGCGAGCGAGAGGCCAAGCTCGGCCGTGCTCATCGCCCCGGCCAGCGTAACCATCATTCGCCCGCCGTCGTCCACGTGCCGGCGATACGCATCCGTGGCGTCGACCAAGGTGCGCGCATTGAAGTGTCGGTAGTGCGTCTCGATGAAGCTGCGGACGTTCATGGCACGGATCCCGGAGCCGAGTTTGGAGGTGTTCGTCCGGGCCGGACACTAGCCGCGAGCATTCAACCCTGCAATCGTGTGTCTTGCAGACCGCGTCGGTCCGATCTCGAGCGAACACGGAGCGAACATGGACGTCCAATTCTGGGGTGCGGCCCGCGAGGTGCCCGGCTCCATGCATCTGCTGACCGTCAACGGCCGTCGCATTCTCCTCGACTGCGGCCTTTATCAGGGCCGCCGCAAGCACGCGTTCGAGCGGAACCGGAACTTCCCCTTCGAGCCGTCGTCCATACAGGCCGTGATCCTGAGTCACGCCCACATCGATCACTGCGGCAACCTGCCGACACTGGTCCGGGCCGGCTTCAAGGGGAAGATCTACTCGACCCCGGCGACCCGGGATCTCTGCCGGCACATGCTGGTCGATTCCGCCCATATTCAGAAGTCGGATGTGCGGTACGTGAACCGGCGACGTAAGCGGCAGGGGAAGAGGCCGTTCGAGCCGCTCTACATGATCGGAGACGCCCGAAAGGCGCTCGGCCGCTTCAAGGGCGTCCACTACGGCCGCGCCTTCGAGCCGATTCCGGGCGTTCGGGTCACCTTCATCGATGCCGGACACATTCTCGGCTCCGCTTCCGTGGTCCTCGACCTCACGGAGGGCGGCCGGACCCGGCGTCTACTGTTCTCCGGAGACATAGGCCGCAGGGGTCTCCCGATTCTCAGGGACCCGCAGATCGCCCGGGACGCGGACTACGTCATCATGGAGAGCACGTACGGCGATCGGGAGCACGAGCCGCCGTCGCGAGCCCGCAGCTACCTTCAGGAGTGCGCAGCCAGCACGTACGAGTCCGGCGGGAAGCTGCTGGTGCCGGCGTTCGCGCTGGGCCGCACGCAGGAGATCGTGTACCGCATGAACCAGCTCTGGGAGGCGGGAGATCTGCCTCCCGTGGGTGTCTTCGTGGACAGTCCGCTGGCTATCAACGTAACGGAGGTGTACGCCGGTCACCCGGAGTGTTACGACCGGGAGATGCTCGACACCATGGCCACCGATTCCGACGGGGATCCCTTGGGCTTCCGCCGCCTGCGTTACGTCCGCAAGGCAGAGGAATCGAAAGCGCTCAACACCAGGAAGGGGCCGGCGATCATCGTCGCGGCCTCGGGGATGTGCGAGGGCGGCCGGATTCTGCACCACCTGAAGAACCACGTCGGAAAGCGGAGCACGACCGTGCTGTTCGTGGGCTACCAGGCCCAGCACACCCTGGGACGCCGATTGCTCGAGGGAAGCCGCGAGGTGAGGGTCCTGGGCGAGCCCGTTCCGGTGCGCGCGCGGGTGGAACGGGCCGACGCGTACAGCGCCCACGCCGACCGCACGGGACTCCTCGACTGGGCGGAGCGTGTGCGCGATCGCGGTCGGGTGACCCGCTACTTCCTGGTCCATGGTGAGGAAGAAAGCGCGGAGGCCCTCGCGGATGACTTGCGGGCGGCAGGAACGGCTGCGGTGGAAGTGCCTGAACGCGGGTATCGGTTCACGCTCGACTGAGCAGGGGACTGGCCGCTGTCAGGATGCGTCGGCGGCCCAGTCCTCCAGGTTGCTGTGGATGAGGCGCACGGCCTCATCCACCGTTTCGACGCAGACCGGGATCTCAAGGTCCTCGGGATCGGCGAGATTCCCGTCGGCGCTCAGCCAGTGCTTTCGTCCCCAGTCCACGAGCTCCGGCCACATCCCTCCCACCATGATCAAGGGGCGGCGCTTGAGGTGGCCGACCTGGCACAGCTGCCAGACCATCAGCGCCTCCAGCGTCGTGCCGATTCCGCCCCGCATCACCACGAAGGCGCTCGACAGCTGCACGAAGTGGTGCAGGCGGGAGAAAAATGTCCCGTGATGATAGAGCACCTCGACGAACGGGTTGGGTGCCTGCTCGTGCGGCAGCTCGACATTGAGTCCGATGGAGTAGGTGCGGTTGGACACGTCCCCGAGCAGCTCGCCCTCGTTCGCGGCCTGCATCAGACCCGGACCACCGCCCGTGATGATGTCGCACCCCATGGCCGCAAGCTCCTGCGCCAGGCGCCGCACCTCGAGATACAGCTCGTCTCCCGCGTGCATCCGGGACGAACCGAAGATCGTGACCCGATAGTAGGTCGGCCGCGGAGGCATGACCGCGGCGAGGCCATCGACGACGCTCCATAGCTCGCGCAGCGATTGCTCCATGGCCTTGTACATCTGGCGCGAGGCTTCCGGCGACAGAGCCGGGGTCTCGATGCGTAGGGCCTGCGGCCTCTTGGGTGACCCGTCTCCGTTCGGTGCGGTCATGTTGCTCTTCCTCAGGTTGGCCGTGTGCCGGAAGGTACGTCAGCGCGCACGTCCTCTCCAGAGCGCGTCAGCCTCGAAAGAAAGGCGCCGTGGCTTCCCCGAGCCACGAGATCGACGCTCCAGCCACATCGTGCGGACAGCGTGGAGAGCGTGTCCGGATCGATGTACAACTGGCTGAACGGATCACCCCGCTGACCGTCGAACTCGAGCTGGAACTGGATCTCGCCCACGTACCGCCCATCGTCTCGGAGAGCCAGACGCAAGCCGTCCTCCTCCTTCCAGCCGGAGGCGAACGGGCGCATGTCCGTGGAATCCGCCAGGACCTGTCCCCCCGGGCTGACCATGCCGTCGAGCCTCTCGAGGTATCGTTCGAGGCCAGCCACAGTCTCGGGAAGACCCCAGCCGTTCATGAGCATGAGGACGGTGTCCCACCGGCCGGCCGGCGGATCCAGCGCACTGCCGGCCCGCGCATCGACCACTCCTCTTCGCTCGAGAAGGCTCACCACCTCGGGCAGGATCTCGACCGCGCAGACGCTGTGACCTCGTTCCTGGAGGGCCAGGGCGTGGCAACCCGCACCCGCCCCGACGTCCAGGACCGAGCCCCGGCACAGCTCCAGCGCACGTCTCTCGATGGCCGGCAGCGACTCCGGGTCGCGAAAGAACCAGGACGCCGGCAGCCGGTCCGTGTCTCCCAGATCGTCCAGGACCAGGATCTCGGAGTCCAGGTGGCCGGACTCGTAGGCGAGCAGCGCGCGGGCGTGAGGCTCCCAGCACGCTCGTGTGGTGCCACCGGCGCCTTCGTGGCGTACTTTCAGTTCAACCTCCAGCGAGGAGCCCAAGGTGGATCTCGACTGTCCGTTCTGTGCACCTACGGCCGACCGCGTCTGGATTGAGCGCGAGCTGGTGATCGCGACGCCGGACATGTTCCCCGCCTCCGAGGGGCATACGCTGATCCTCCCCAGGCGTCACGTTCCGAGCGTCTTCGATCTGGATGCAGACGAATGGGAGGATCTCTGGGAGCTCGTGTCCGATGTGAGGGATGAGCTCAAGAGCCTCCACCGGCCCGACGGCTTCACGGTCGGCATCAACGATGGACTCGCGGCGGGGCAGACCGTGTCCCATGCGCACGTCCACGTGATCCCTCGGCACCTCGGCGACGTGGCCGACCCGACGGGCGGATTGCGCGGCATCCTGCCCCACAAGGCCCGCTACTGGGAGCGCTGAAGCAGCCCCGGCGGGTCTCCCGACACCCCGGGGGAGAAGGATCAGCTGGGCGGGAAATCCTTCAGGAGCTTCGAAACGGCATCCTGAATGGTCTTGACCCGTTCCTCGGGTGACGCCATCTCGTCGATCGTCTTCGACGCGCTGCCCCTCCAGATGAGCTCGTTCTTCTCTCGATCGACGACATCCAGAATCAGCGTCCCCTCGCTGTAGGTGCGCACGGTCGTGGTCGTCATGCCGCCGCCCCAGTAGCCCCCCCACCAGCCCCCGGCACCGTATCCGTACGTGTCATACTGCTGTTGGTCCTGCGTACCGGTGTGGTAGGCGAGGAGAACGTCCGCCGTGTAGACGTCGGCCTTGGTGAGGCCCTTGGCCGAGAGCTCCTCGTCCACCGCCAGGTGCATGCGGCGGAGCATGATCTCGCTGACGCCGCCCTCGAGGCCCTGCTCCGTCCACGCATACGTGGCGAGAGTGCTGAAGTCGTACGTCTCGTCCCAGTCGGATGTCGCTGAAATGCCTGAACAACCGGCTCCGACGAGCACGAGCCCCCCGACCGCGAACCATTTCCTCATCGTATTCTCCCGCCCGAATTCGAGTGTGGATCGAGCCACAGTGTACGACCGTGCGCGGGGCACAACAACCGCTTCCCCCCTGCTGCTCACGGGCGCGCCAGCTGGCTCGAGGAACACCTTGTACCGTCCGTCACGTGTCGATATCATGCGGAGTTAGCCTCACCGATCCTCGATCTGAGGAGTGGCCTATGCGACGGGTTTACTCCCTGTACGGCACCTCGGTCGGCAAGAAGTACACGATGGCCGTCTCGGGTGCGATCTTCGTGTTGTTCGTGATCGTGCACATGTTCGGCAACCTTAAGGTCTACCTGGGGGCCGAAGCCTTCAACCACTACGCGGAGGGCCTCCGGTCCTTCGGCGAGCCGTTTCTCGGCTACGAGTGGTTTCTCTGGGTCTTTCGGGTCGGGCTTCTCGCCTTCCTGCTGATCCACACGGTAGCCGCGTGGCAGACATCTAGGCAGAGCTGGGCGGCCCGGGGGGACAAGTACAAGAAGCAGGAGAAGATGGTGTTCCACTACGCTTCGCGTACCATGCGCTGGGGCGGTGTGGCCCTCCTGCTGTTCGTGGTGTACCACATCCTGCACCTGACGACCGGGACGCTGCACCCGGACTTCGTTCCGGGCGACGCCTACCACAATTTTGTCACGGGATTCCGCTCGATTCCGGTGGTAGCCGTTTACGCAGTGGCCATGATCGCGCTGGGCCTGCACCTGTATCACGGTGTGTGGAGCGCCTTCCAGACCATGGGCCTGGACGGACCGCGCATCAAGAAATGGCGTGAGCCGGCCGCGTTGCTCGTGGCGCTCGTCGTGGTGCTCGTCAACCTGTCCTTCCCGGTGGCCGTGTTCACCGGGATTCTCCAGTAGAAGGGAGGGAGACATGGAGCTGCGCTCGAAGGTCCCCTCCGGTCCGATCGACCAGAAGTGGACGAAGCACAAGTTCGACATGAAGCTCGTGAACCCGGCGAACAAGAGGAAATACCACGTCATCGTCGTGGGATCCGGACTCGCCGGAGCTTCGGCATCCGCCACCCTCGCGGAGCTGGGGTACCACGTGAGCTGCTTCACCTATCACGACAGCCCGCGCAGGGCTCACAGCATCGCCGCACAGGGCGGCATCAACGCGGCCAAGAACTACCAGGGAGACGGCGACAGCATCTTCCGCCTGTTCTACGACACCGTGAAGGGAGGCGACTTCCGGGCCCGGGAGGCCAACGTCTACCGGCTGGCCGAGGTCTCGAACGAGATCATCGACCAGTGCGTCGCGCAGGGGATTCCGTTCGCGCGCGAATATGGAGGGCTGCTGGCGAACCGCTCGTTCGGCGGAGCCCAGGTGTCGAGGACGTTCTACGCTCGCGGCCAGACCGGTCAGCAGCTGCTGCTCGGGGCCTACCAGGCACTTATGAAGGAGGTTCATAGCGGCCAGGTTAAGTTATACAACCAGCGCGAGATGCTGGATGTGATCCTGGTCGATGGCCAGGCTCGCGGGATCGTCACGCGGCACCTCGTGACGGGAAAGATCGAGGCGCACCTGGCGGACGCCGTGGCCCTCGGAACGGGCGGGTACTCGAACGCCTTTTACCTGTCCACGAACGCCATGTACTGCAACGTGACGGCTGCGTGGCGGGCGCATCGGCGTGGAGCCGGATTCGCGAATCCCTGTTACACCCAGATTCACCCGACCTGCATTCCGGTGGCGGGGGACTACCAGTCGAAGCTCACCCTGATGAGCGAGTCCCTGCGCAACGACGGTCGGATCTGGGTGTCGAAGACAGAAGGCGACGACCGCGTCCCGGGCGACATCCCCGAGGACGAGCGGGACTACTACCTGGAGCGCATGTACCCGGCGTTCGGGAACCTGGTGCCGCGGGACCTCGCATCGCGTCGGGCGAAAGACATGTGCGACCAGGGGAAAGGCGTCGGCGACACCAAGCTCGGAGTGTACCTGGACTTCGAGGACGCGATCCAGCGGCTTGGTGAGGACGTCATCGAAGCCCGCTACGGGAACCTGTTCGAGATGTACGAGCGCATCACGGGCGAGAACCCGTACAAGGTCCCGATGCGGATCTACCCCGCCCCGCACTACACCATGGGCGGCCTGTGGGTGGACTACAACCTGATGACCACGGTTCCCGGTCTTTACGCCATCGGGGAGGCCAACTTCTCCGACCACGGAGCGACCCGCCTGGGCGCCAGCGCGCTCATGCAGGGCGTGGCCGACGGTTACTTTGTGCTCCCCTATACGATCGCGGACTACCTGGCTCAGGCGAAGCTGGATCCCGTCGCCGAAGATGCGCCGGAGGTACGGGGCACGCTGGAGGACGTGGAGACCCGCACGAACCGGCTTCTCGCCCTCGACGGCGACCGCACGGTGAACAGCTTCCACAAGGAGCTGGGGCGGATCGTGTGGGACGAGTGCGGGATGGCCAGGAACGCCGAAGGCCTGAAGAGCGCTCTCGAGCGAATTCCTGCCCTGCGAGCCGAGTTCTGGGAGAACGCGAAGGTCGTGGGCAACGGTGAGTCGATCAACCAGACCCTCGAAAGAGCAGGGCGGGTAGCCGACTTCCTCGAGCTCGCGGAAGTCATGTGTCTGGACGCGCTCGTGCGCGAGGAGTCTTGCGGAGGCCATTTCCGTGATGAGCACCAGACACCGGAGGGAGAGGCACGGCGTGACGACGAGAACTTCACGCACGTGACCGTGTGGGAACACACCGGCGCCGACGGTCCGCCGCGCGAGCACCGGGAGCCGCTGGAGTTCGAATACGTTCCTCCCAGCCAGAGGAGCTACAAGTAATGAAACTCAAGCTTCACGTATGGCGGCAGGCCGGTCCGGCGGCCCGGGGCGGATTCGTCACGTACGAGACGGATGCCAGCGAACACATGTCCTTCCTCGAGATGCTCGACGTAGTCAACGAAGAGCTCGAGGAAAAGGGCGAGGATCCGATCGTGTTCGACAGCGATTGCCGTGAGGGGATTTGCGGAACGTGCGGCATGGTCATCAATGGCCGTCCGCACGGGCCCTGGAAGCGCACGACGGTCTGCCAGCTCCACATGCGGGAGTACAAGGACGGCGACGAGATCTGGGTCGAGCCGTGGCGTGCCGATGGATTTCCCGTCCAGAAGGACCTTATGGTGGACCGATCGGCCTTCGACCGGATCGTGGCCGCCGGGGGCTACATCAGCGTCCGCACGGGCAGCGCCCCTGATGCGAACGCGATACCGGTGCAGCAGGTCGATGCCGAGAAGTCGATGGATGCGGCGGCCTGCATCGGGTGCGGCGCCTGCGTGGCCGCCTGTCCGAATGCCTCGGCGATGCTGTTCACCTCGGCGAAGGCGGCACACCTGAATCTCCTTCCGCAGGGTCAGCCCGAACGGTGGGGCCGGGTGCTGGACATGATCCTGACCATGGAGGCGGAGAAGTTCGGCACGTGCACCAACCATGGTGCGTGCGAGAACGCCTGCCCCAAGGAGATCAAGATCGACGTGATCGCGATGCTGAACCGCGATTACATGAAGGCGCTCCTGAAGGCGGGTTGATTTGACGGGTGGCGGACGGTGAGCTTCTGCGAGGCCCAGCTCGTACGACTGGAGCCTCTGTGGGATCGAATGCTCAGCCACCCGTTTCTCGTGCAGACGCGCGATGGAACGATTCCCGACCAGACGTTCGCCGCCTGGATGAGACAGGACTACCTGTTCGTCGAGGCGGCGATCCCGTTCCTGGCCGCACTGATTCCCAAAGGACCCGCGACTCACTGGGAACCGATGACACAGGCCATCGGCGCCCTGATTCGCGAGCTGCGGCTGTTCGAGGAGCGGGCCGAGGCGCTCGGCATCGAGATCAAGGGAACGCAGCCGTCGTTCACCACCCACGCCTACATACAGTTCCTGCTGGCAACCGCACAGAACGCATCGTACGAGGAGGCCTACACCGTGCTTTACGCGGCGGAGAAGGCCTACCACGACTCGTGGAAGATGGTACGCGACGGCCTCGATCCAGGATCACCGTGGTGGCCTTTCGTCGAGAACTGGGCCGGCCCGCAATTCGGCGCGTACGTGGCCTACCTCCAGACAGAGCTCGACAAGCTGGCCCGGGAGACCGGACCCGACCGTCGCCACCGCATGGTCGAGGCATTCGAGACGACCGTGCGCTACGAGGTCGCGTTCTTTGAGATGGCGATGACAGGCGAAACCTGGCCCGGGATACCGTCGACCAACTAGAGGGGAAGGGCACGTGGCGGGCGGAGGCACAGCGCCGAGCGCCGACCCCCACCCGCCCCGCTAAACGTCAGTGTGACAGCCGGACCACCAGGTCCTGAGCTACCTGACGGAACACCTGCCTGAGTTCGGCCACGGAAGGCGCAAAATACGAGCGGCCCCTTGGCTGGTCCGCGCTCGCGATCTCCTGCTCGTTGGAAATGAGCTCCAGCAGGCCCGTGTCCGCGCGCATGTGCGGGTTGCTGGCGTTCGGGTTGCCGAGTCCGATCGTATACACGAAGACGTCAGCGCCCCGAATCTGGGCGGCTCGACCGATCGTCTGGGCCCTCGCCAGTCGCCGGGCGACCGGGCCGTGCGGCCCGGGCCCTGCCTCGGTCCACGTCGGACAGAAGATCCTCTCCTGTCCCGTCCGGCAGCCATGCGAGCCGATGGGCCGGTCCAACGGAATCCGGTCCGGATCGTTGTAGTATCCTCCGATCGTTCGGCCCGACGGGTCGCGGTCTCGGGCCGTGATGATACGATCCCGCCCCCCGACGCTTGTGCGGGCGGCCGTCGGCTGTCCGTCCGTGAAGAAGATCACGACCTTGATCGCGTGATCCCGGGCGTTCGGGCCCGTGATTTGCTGGTGCGCCAGACGGAGTCCCTCCGCCGCGTTCGTCCAGTAGATCGGGTTCATCCGATCCACGGCCTCGCGGATGTCCTGCGCGAATCCCGATCCCAGCTGGTGCCGATGCGTGGCCCGGACGCCGAACGACACGAGGCCGACCTGGTCCAGG
>JAMJQR010000174.1 GCA_023554335.1 Candidatus Benthicola marisminoris | reverse complement strand
CCTGCTCGTTCCCAGGATCCTTCTCGGCCTGGTCGTGCCGGCCGCCGCCGCGATCACCGCGGGACTGCCGCTTCCGGCGTGGGCGCTGGGATGCATGTTCGTCGGAGAGGCCCTGGCAAGGGCCGGATACTACCTGCGGCTGGAGGTGCAGTCACCCGGCCGCCAGGCCCGCGTCGACCTCGACAGCCGACTGCGGGGCCTGGAAGACGGAACGGGCGCTTCTTCCGTGGAGAAAGAACCCGTCAGAAGAGCCAGCTGACCAGCAAGTTGCCGATCGTCAACACGGCGGCGCCCCAGAAAGCGGCGCTGAAGCTGGCGACCTTGAATCCGGTCACGATCGCTGAGGTGAGCCAGATCATCAGGGCGTTGATCACCCACCGGACGAGCCACCAGAGCAGGCCGAACGTCAGGATGTTGATCGGCAGCGCCAGGAAGGCGGCGATCGGTGCCAGGAATGCGTTGGCCAGGCCGAGCACGGCAGCCGCGAAGAGCGCCGCTACGAAGCCATCGACTTCGATGCCGTCCACGATCTTCGCGACCAGCATGAGCAGCAAGGCCGTGACGACAAGATGTAGAATGAACGCCAGCATCACGCGGACTCCTTTCCAGTGGTAAGGTCGGATACCGCTTGCAACGCGGTCCCGACGTCAACTACGGGATGCGGCTGCAGATGGTTTCGCCGGACCGGCTCCCCCCGCGCTGCCTCAAGCCAGCTCGGATCGCACGCGTTCCAGGGCCGCCGCGGGATCGGCGGACTTCGTGATGGTGCGCCCGACGACGAGAAAGTCGGCACCCGCCAGCTTCGCGACCGCGGGAGTGGCGACGCGCTTCTGGTCCTGCGCCCCCTGGCCGGCCAGTCGAATCCCCGGCGTCACCACCAGGAAGTCCGGACCGCAGGCCAGTTTGACGGCCCGGCACTCGGCGACCGAGGACACGACTCCGTCCACGCCGCTCTCACGGGCCAGACCGGCCAGACGCCCTACGGCCTGTTCCACGCCCGATCCCGGCCCCATCACCGCGGCGAGCGAGGCATCCTCCAGCGATGTCAGCACGGTGATGGCGAGCAGGCGGGTAGGACCGGCGGATGACTCGCTCCCGACCCGCGCGGCATCCACCGCGGCCCTCAGCATCTCCTCGCCTCCGGACGCGTGCACCGTCAGAAGGTCGACGCCCATCGCGGCCGCAGACCGCGTCGCTCCCGCGACGGTATTGGGGATGTCGTGCAGCTTGAGATCGAGGAACACATGCCGCCCCTCGTCCACGAGTCGCCGCACGAGGCCCGGCCCCGCTCGCGTGAACAGCTCGAGGCCCACCTTGTACCAGGTTCCCGCCGGAAGCTGACGTACGAGCTCGTAGGCGGCTTCTGGTTCCGGATAGTCGAGGGCCACGATCACTTCGGGTGCGGACGCACGGCCGCCGCTGGCGCTCAAGGGGAGTCCTCTACTGGCCCGGGGTCGCGGCCCGGGATCTCCAGGGCACCCACGAGATCCCCGAGAGACCGGATTGCATGGCGCTCCATGTACCCTGAGATCTCCTCCTGCACCTGGATTGGCGCCGAAGGATCGACGAACAGGGCCGTGCCCACCTGGACCAGCGAGGCTCCGGCGAGGATGTACTGCAGCGCATCCGCCCCGGATCGGATCCCGCCGATCCCTATTACCGGTATGCTGACCGCAGCCGCGGCACGCCATGTCAGGTACACGCCCATGGGAAGGATCGCCGGTCCGCTCACACCGCCGCTCACGTTCCCGATGACCGGCTGGCGCCGCTCGACGTCGATCAGCATCCCCGGAAACGTGTTGATCGTGCTGAGACCGTCCGCCCCGGCATCCTCGCAGATTCGGGCGTAATGACCGATGTCCGGGACGTTGGGCGTGAGCTTCACCACGAGAGGGCGCTTCGTCAGCCGACGCAGCTTGGATACCAGGTCCGACAGGCCCTGCGGATCAGTTCCGAAGAGCGTCCCGTCCTTCACGTTCGGGCAGGACACGTTGATCTCGTATCCGAGGAAACCCTCGTCGTCGTCCAGGCCCGAGACGACGCCCGCATACTCCCCGGCGGAATGACCGACCACGTTGATCAGCGTGCGGGCGGATACGAGGTGTTCGCGTAGCCACGGGAGCTTCTCGGAGCGGAATCGCTCGAGACCGACGTTCTGGAGGCCGATCGCGTTGATCATCCCGCCTGGAGTCTCCGCCACCCTGTGAGGAGGGTTGCCCGCCCGCGGCTCCAGGCTGACCGCCTTCGTGACCAGGCCTCCCAGCGTATCCAGAGGAATCAGGTCCGCGTATTCCTCGCCGTAGCCACACGTTCCGGACGCGAGGAGCACCGGGCTCTGAAACGACGTTCCCAGGACGCTCTGGCCGAGGCCTACCATGACAGCTCCCGGGCGTCGAACACCGGTCCCTCGGTGCACGACTTCACCCACTCGCCCTGGGAGGAAAGCACGACGCAGCCCTGGCAGGTCCCTACCCCGCAGCCCATGTGCTCCTCCACGGACACCTGCAGGGGAAGATCGTGCTGAGCGGCGAGGGCGGCGCATGCCCGCAACATGGGCGACGGCCCACAGGCGAGGAGCTGGGGCGCGCCGCTGAGATCCAGTCCGTCGACCACCAGGCCGCGCCGGCCGACGGACCCGTCTTCCGTCCGAAGCTCGGGCGTCACGCCGGTGATCCGCCGGATCAGGTCGGGATCGAACACTCTCGCGCCCGATCTCTCACCGTACACGATCCGTACCGCGGTGCCTCCCTCGGTCGCCTCGGCCGCCAGGAACAGAAACGGCGCCAGGCCGACCCCGCCCGCGAGGCACAGGGCCGGTCGGTCGGCCGGCAAGGTGAAGGGCCGCCCGAGGGGGCCGAGGACGAGGAGCTCGTCGCCCGGACTCACCTCGGCCAGCCGGCGCGTCCCCTCGCCGAACACCCGCACCAGAAACCCGATCCCGCCGCCGGCCAGGCGAGCTCCGATGCTGAACGGGCGCGGTAGGAACGGTGCGGCCACGTCGGCCAGCCCCGTGCCCAACATCACGAATTGGCCGGGACGGGCGGTCTCCGCTACCTCCGGACAGTCCACCTCGATCCAGAATGTCGCCTCTGCGGCCTTACGATTCTCCCGGACACGTCCCCAGGTTCGCACGGGCTTTGTCATCAATTCTGTATCTCGTCCTCGTCGGGCTCGACCTGGATTTCATCCTGGTCCTGGGCCGGAACCGTATCGGCCGCGGTAGGATCGAACAGCATCCGAATCTCGGTGAGTCGGCGGTCCAGGTCGGCCTCTGCCAGGACGTACATGGAATCCGACATGGCGTCTCGATCCCGGGTCCCGGCCAGCGCGACGCGGTACGGATCGTCGGCGGGGAGTTCCTCGAATCGCCTCCGCAGCTCGGCATCGGTCTGTGCACCCCGGTCCTCCACCCAACCAGCGTCCGGCGTGGCCCCGGAAAGACTCAGCGCCCCGATCATGGCCTTGGCAGCCCAGGGTGACTCCGGAGCCACCTGCAGATACAGGAGGTAGCCGCCCCGGGCCAGGGCCGGCGCGTACAGGTCGATCTGGGCGACCTCGGCCGCCCGAAGCACGGCCTCCGCGGCCGAGGCTCCCCTGCCCTCGTAAGCCGAAATCAGACCGTCGAACTCCTCCGAGCCGGTCTGCCAACGGGAGGCACGAGCCCGGAGCTTGGAATCTCCCACGCGCCGCGCGAGCGGGTAGCTGCCCGCCAAAGCCCTGACGTCCTCCGGGCGACTCGCCCTCGAGAGGCGCACCTCGATCATGTAGTAGGCGGAATGGGACGCCGCCTGGCTGGTGGAGGCCTCGGCGATGGCCGCATCGAAGGACTCCAGGGCCGCCTCGGTGCGACCCGCGCTCAGCCTGGCCCGCCCCATCAGGTAGTGAAAGGCTGCCAGGCGCGTCGCGGCGACGGCGGGAGACTCGAGAAGCTCCGCACCCAGCGAATCCACGACGTCCGGAGCCAGCACGGCCAGTGAATCGGCGTGAAGGTAGAGCGGATCCCTGGGATTCGGATTCGCGTCGACGAGAAGTCCGGCCGCGAGCTCCGCGGACCTGTGGTAGTCCCCGATGTCGCGAAGGGCAATCGACAGGCTCAGACGACCTTCCGACGTCAGCTCGGCGGAGGTCGCCGCGGCTTCGAGGTCTACCGCCGCCTCGTCGGATCGGCCGAGGCTCTGGCGGGCCAGCCCTCTCTGAAACAGGAACAGTGCCTCATCGTCTCCGTCGAGGTCGCCGGCGAGGCCGACGCTGAGCAGGGAGTCGGCCTCGGCGTTACGACCCAGCTCGCGGAGCGCGACGCCCCTGAGTCCCACGGCCGTCGCGCGGCTGCGGACACTTCCGGCCAGGTCTTCCGCTCGCGCCGCCGTCTCGGCCGCGGACTCCCACTTGTCGGTATGCAGCTCGGCCCTCGTCTTGAGGATCGCCGCGTCGTCGGCGTACTTGCTGTCGGGGTGTTCATCCACGATCCGGCCGGTCTTGGCGATCACGCTATCGAAGTGCACCCGCGCCAAGACCTGGGACTGCTCCTGCAGCTGCTCGAGGCCATCGTCGTATTCGCGATTGGCGTCGTACAGCGCGTTGAAGTACACGCAGCCGCCGACCAGCAGCACCGGGAGGAGGCGCAGTGCGCTCAACCACGCCCCTCCGTGGCCGCGATACGTCGTCCCGTGTCCTCCAGGAAGCTCTCGATCGTGTCGGCCAGGGCCTTCGCGATGCGGTCCTGGCGGTCCTCGTCCCGCAGCAGGGACTCGTCCGCCCGGTTCGTGATGTATCCCAACTCCACGAGGACGGCCGGGACGCGGCCAGGGGTCATCAGGACGTAGTAGGGTCCCTGCCGGGCGCCGCGGTCCTTGGTATCCACGGCACCGCGAAGGCCATTCTGAATGTGTCCTGCCAGGATCTCCGACTCCCGGCGGTAGGCCTGCCGATCCACCTGCGCCAGAATGAACTCGACCCGCTCCATGTTCGGGGGACGCGAGTCCTCC
>JAMJQR010000173.1 GCA_023554335.1 Candidatus Benthicola marisminoris | reverse complement strand
ACCTCGAAGCCGTTGTCCAATTGGAGCCTGGTGGTGCGGGATTCGATGTTCGCCGGCGACGGATCGAACTCCTCACCTTCGATGACCACCTCGGATCCGGTATAGCCGGCCACCAGGGCAGCCACGTCCGGGGCCTCCGGGATCTCGGCGCGAGCTGGCTCCTCTTCGACCGGGATGAACACACCGACCGTCCGGTTCGACGGGCGGAGGTAGGACGCCGCCGCTACTCGTACCTGCTCCGGAAGCACTTCCTTGATCCGGTCGCGATGCAGGAAGAAGAGCCTCCAGTCACCCATCGAGCCCCACTCGGAAAGGTTCAGGGCGAGGCGCTCGGAGTTCTTCACGATCTGATCGAAGCTCTTGAGCAGCGAGGCCTTGGCCCGCTCGACTTCCTCGTCCGTAGGCGGGTCGTCGACGACGCCTTCCGTGATCTCCGCCACCGCCGCCCGCGCATCGGCGAGCGATCCGCCCTCGCGAACCTCGGCGAAGAGCAGCAGCGCCCCCGGTTCCTTGAGCTGGTAGTTGAACGCCCCGGTACGAGCGGCCAGGCCCGTCTCCACCAGACCCGCATATAGACGGCCCGACGGCACGTCGCCCAGAATGTTTGAGAGAACGTCCACCGCGGCGAAATCTTCATGCGATCCGGGTGGGATGTGGTAGACGGCCATGACGAGCTGAGTGTCCCCCACGCGGCGCAGGGTGACCGTGCGCTCGCCGTCCTGCGTGGGCTCGGCCGTATAGGTCGGCCACAGGATGTTGCCGCCCTCGCGGACGGGCCGTGGAATGGCCCCGAACTTCTCGATCACCAGCTCCCGGGCACGTTCGGGATCGAACTTGCCGGCGATCACCAGCATGGCGTTGTCGGGCTGGTAGTACTTCCGGTAGAAAGCCTGTAGGCGTTCGATCGGCACGTTCTCGAGGTCCGCCCGGGCGCCGATCGTGGAGTTGCCGTAGTTGTGCCACTGGTAGGCGGTGGACATGGTGCGCTTCATCAGCACGCCGAACGGGCTGTTCTCTCCGGATTCCCACTCGTTTCGCACCACCGTCATCTCGGACTCGAGATCTTCGGCGGCGATGAAGCTGTTCACCATCCGGTCCGCCTCGAGATCCAGCGCCCACTCAAGGTTGTCGTCCGTAGCGGGGAAGGTCTCGAAGTAGTTGGTACGGTCGAACCACGTGGTGCCGTTCGGGCGCGTTCCCCTCTCGGTGAGCTCCTGCGGGATGTTCGGGTGGTCTGGGGTCCCTTTGAAGACCAGGTGCTCGAGGAGGTGAGCCATGCCCGTCTCGCCGTACGCCTCGTGCCGCGAGCCCACGAAGTAGGTGATGTTGACCGTGGCCGTCTGCTTGGACTGGTCCGGGACCATGAGGACGCGCAGCCCGTTCGAAAGCAGGTACTCCGTCACCCCTTCGACCGTCACCACCTCGGTCAAAGTCGGCGCCTCGGTCGCCGCCTCCTGGGCCACGGCGGAGGAAGACGCGGGTAACTGCATTGCCAGAGCCAGCAGGACCAGCAGGCTTGACGGGAAGAAACGGGATCGGCCACGGGGGCCCGGGATACTGCGCATGATACCTCCTGCGAGCAGATCGGTTGCGCCGCCCTGCGGAACGCGCACGCGGCGCCGGGCGGAAGCTACACTCGGGGGACGCAGCGGTAGACTGCGGCTTGGCCACACGGCGCGCAACTGAATTCTAGGAGAAAGCGGGTCAATCAGGCTTGCGCCGATCCCCGGGCAGGCGACGGTCCTCTTTCCGCCGATCGTCTCCCTTTCGTCGATCCGGGAATTCGATGGGCTCCCGACGGGTGCGGCGGTCCGGTTTCTTCCGGCGGTCGCGGCCTTTGCGGCGGTCCTTACGGGATCTGCGCTCGTCGCGCGGAGCGTCATTGCTCATCGACACAGCTCCTCGGTCGTGAGTCTGACGGCTGGGTGCGAAGCCTCTTTGCCAGATACGATAAGGATTTGGGCGGATTCGTAAAGACTTGGCTTGCGAGCCACCGGGCGGTCGCCCCCGCGGGACATGAGCGAGTGGCTCCTGCTCGACTGTCCGTAGCCGATCGAATAGACGCGGGGCAGAAGCCGCATGCCCCGCGCCTGAATGGGACCTCAGCCCCTCGACCGCCCCAGCGCTCGCGCCTCTTCGTCGTTCATGCAGGGCGTCACGTCGATGTCGATGATGGAATTCCAGTTCAGCAGCCAGTTCGTGACTGCCTCCACGCTGTTCGACTCTACGATCGCCACCCCGGTGAAGCCGACCATGTCGTGCCAGCGGCCGATCAACCTCACGTCGCCCAGCGCAGCCTGCTGGTCTTCGTCCGTCATCCCGCTGAACGCCTTGAGCGCGTCGTGCCGGTGTTCGTCGTGCACTCGCCACGTGACCATGAACTTCATGCATTTCCTCCGGTTCCTGGGTAGTCGTCGGACGGAATCGGACCGCCCCACGGAGACCCACTAACGCAGATCACGAGGAGAGTCGTCAAGGTCGATCCGGCGCCACACGGGCCCGCGGTTCCCTTTGAGCCCGCCTTTGCCGATGTTCGTGCTCACATGCCCATGCAAGACCGATGCACCGTCCTGAAGTCTGGAGGCTAAGTTGACCCGCATCCCGATCCGAAGGATCATCCTGGCGCCGCTTGCGTTTCTCTGGCTGACGGCCTGCGCAACGGAGGCTGAATACGACGCCCCGGCGGACCTCGAAGCCTTCGCGGCCCGGTACGCGGCGGCGTGGAGCAACCAGGATCCCGCCGGCGTGGCCTCTCACTACTCTGAGGACGGCTCGTTGCAGGTCAACGAGGCGGAGCCGTCCGTCGGGCGGGCGGCGATCACCGCGACCGCCGAGAGCTTCATGACCGCCTTCCCGGACATGGTGGTCGCCCTGGACTCGCTCGGTAGCACCGGGGAACGTGCGACCTTCCATTGGACGTGGACGGGCACGCACACGGGCCCTGGCGGGACGGGTAAGGCTGTGAAGATCAGTGGCCATGAGGAATGGCTGTTCGGCGCGGACGGAAGGATCGCGGACTCGAAGGGACACTTCGATGAGGCCGAGTACGAGCGCCAGCTCGCGGGCGAGGGACCGCTCCGGCAGTGGACGTTCGACCCGGGGATGATCTTCCCCGCCGACGGGTCCCTGACACGCCCGGAGGACGGCATCGCGCTGCCGGATGGCAGCCTCATCGTGGTGGACCAGGTACACGGCCTACGCCGGATCGAGGCCGACGGAAGCCACGCCCCGTTCGGCGAGATGGTGCAGGCGGGATACTCCCATGAGCCGCCGGAGCACGCCGGCGGCTCAAACGGCATCTCGCTCGAGCCGGGCGGGACCCATGCGCTCGTGGCCGACATCTTCAAGGGCGCCATCTACCGCGTGGATCTTTCGTCGGGAGAGACCGAGCAGGTCTACCAGCACCGCTACGGCGTCAACACGGCAGTGCGGGACTCACAGGGAGCCATCTGGTTCACCCAGAGCGCACACAATACGCCGGAGGAGGGTGAGGCCCGCATGTGGGCGACCGTGGATGTCCCTGCTCCGGAGGGCGCGCTGTACAGACTCGCATTCGAGGATGGCCGCTTCGCCGAGACAGCCGAGCTGCTGGTGGACTCCCTCTACTTCGCCAACGGCGTGGCCCTGGACGAAGCTCGCGGTGCGCTCTACCTGGCCGAGACGATGGGAGGTCGGGTCTTCCGCTACCGCGTCGACTTCGACGCGGGTGAGCTGAGCGATCCTTTGGTGCTTGTGCGGGGCGTCGAGCCCGACAACCTGGAGCTCGACGTCGAGGGAATGCTCTGGGTGGCCCTTCCCCTGGCGAACGGCGCGATCGTGGTCGACCCGGACACTGGCGCCCGCCACTACGCGTTTCGCTCGGTGACGTCCGCTCAGGAGGAGATCGCCGAGGAGTTCGTCCGCCGCGGAGAGGAGGGGGCAACGCGGCTCGAACTGTTCACGCCGGACACCTGGGCTCCGCTACCCGGTTTCGTCACTGGAGTGATCGTGGGCGGCGCGGACGACCCGGTGTACCTGACCGGCCTCGGGAACGCGCTGGTGAAGCTGGATCGGTGAGGCTCGCCCTTAACCGCTCCCCGTCGGGTGACACGCCAGGCACCGCTCGGGCTCGTACGAGTAGCCCGATACCTCGGAATGCTTGTCGCTCATTCGGTTCTCGTCGTGCGCGTGACACGTGAAGCACGTGAAGGCCCCGAAGTCGCTGGCGTCCGGATGGCAGGCCGTACATCCCGCCGCGTTCCACTTGTTCATGTGCTTGCCCGAGAATATCGGGAAGTAGTCGGCGTCGTGGTTGAAGTTCGCCCCTGACCAGGTGCTGCGGCCGTGGCACAGCAGGCATTCCGTCGGATAGCCTGAACCGCCGTGCCGAGCATCGTACGCCGACTGGTGGCAGGCCACGCACTCATCGTCTCCAACCCCCGGGTACAGCGGCGTGCCGTCCGCCGCGTGACATGCCGTGCAGCTCAGGTTCGCATGCGCGCCCAGAAGGTCGAAGCTGGCTGGATGATCGAAGTCCGCTCCCGACCACGTGGGGCCGGGATGGCACTGGAGGCAGGTCTCCGGGGTGTTCGTCCCCCCGTGTTGACCCACGAACTCGTGCGCGTGGCAAGCGATACAGTCCGTGCGATCCAAGGGACCGCTGGGCGTCACGACGATTACCGATGCGGCTGCATCCGCTTCACCCGCCGTTGCCGTCACCTCAGTCCATCCGTCGCCAGTGGCAGTGACGACCCCATCGACCACTGTCGCGATGGAGGAATCGGCGACCGTCCAGACGAAGCTGACACCGGCTATCGTGTCCCCCCGCGCGTCCAGAGCCACCGCGTCCACCGTGTGACGAGCGCCGGCGTCCCACATCATGAACGCGACGACATCGAGGACTATGCTGGCGACGTCTTCACTCTGCGGATCACCCGTCCGCGGGGCGTCACCCAACGGACCGGAAGAGTCGGCGCCATCGTTGCAAGCGACCAGGGCGACGGCGAGCACGAGAAGCAGGAAACGCATCTTCGACATGTCAGATCACCGGACAGCGGTCTAGAGTCAGGATGATGGCTCCTGAAACTACCACGATGCGGTCTGAGACGCCGTTTGCCGCCGGCGCGGCTACAGAAA
>JAMJQR010000019.1 GCA_023554335.1 Candidatus Benthicola marisminoris | reverse complement strand
CACGGCGCCGAAGCCGGGCACGTCGACTTCTGCATCGACTTGAAGCACGAAGGACGGGACGTTCCGGAATGACACGCGCTCGACCCGGCGTGGATCGCCACCGGCAGCCGGGTGCGCGGTCGCCGTGACCCGGCCGGCCGGAGTATCGATGCGCACGATGGGCCGTCCGGCCTCATCGGCTTCGAGCCGATCGGGATCCAGGAGGCCGCATTCGAGGCCCACCTTCACGAGCCCGATGATCCCGTGTCCGCACATCGTGGAGTACCCGGCGTTGTGCAGAAACAGCACGCCCACGTCGCCGTCCGGCGTCACGGGCTGGGTGAGGATGCAGCCGTACATGTCCGCGTGCCCGCGGGGCTCCCACATCAGGGCGCGGCGCAGCCCCTCGTGGTGCTGCTCCGCGTACCGGCGCCTGGCGAGGATCGTGTCGCCCGGCAGCTCCGGCCACCCGGCCGTTATGACGCGGAGGGGCTCGCCGGCGGTATGCGCGTCGATCGTCCGGAGGCGCATCCAGTCGGCGGGAGGTTCGAAGCCCGGCGTCATCTCAAAGCTCCACGGTGCGGGCCAGGTCGGAGCTCACCGCCCTCTTCATGACACGGGCGGCCGCCACGATATCCTGCACGGCGTGGCCGACGGACTTGAAGAACGTGATCTCCTCGGGGCTCTGCCGGCCGGCTCTTGTCCCGGCCACGATCTCGCCGATCTCGGTCCAGTCCTCCGACCGGGTCGCGCCGGCCTCGATCCCGGCCACCAGCTCCCCCGCCTCCTCGAGCGCCGCCTCCACCTGGTCCACGAAGATGGTCGCCCGCTCCACCGTGACGAGGTCCACCTCCCGGCGATCGAGGGTGAAGGTGCCGATCGCGTTGAGGTGCGCCCCCGGCGAGAGCGCGCGGCCGTCGAACACCGGCTCCGGCGAGTTGGTCGCGCAACTGACCACGTCCGCGTCCTCGATGGCTTCCTCTGCGGAACGGGCGGCGACGAGCAGGGCCGAGACCTCGGGCTGCATGCGCCCCACGAACTCCGCGACCTGCGCTGCGTCGACCCCGAACACCCTTACGGACTCCAGCCGGCGCACGGCGTCCATCGCCAAGAGTTGCGTGCGGGCCTGCACACCGGCTCCGATCAGGGCGCCAGTCTTCGCGTCGGGACGGGCCAGGAGGTCGGTCGCGGCCCCGGCAGCAGCGCCGGTCCGCCAGGCCGTGAGGGCCCCTCCATCGAGCAGGCCTACCGGCTCCCCGGACACCGGGTCGAGTACCAGGACCAGGCCGCTGACCACGTCCTTCCCCAGGTCCCGGTTCCGGTTGAAGATCGACACGGTCTTGGAGGCGAGGCCTTCGCCCGGGACGTAGCCGCCCATCAGCAGCGAGATCCCGTCGACCTCGTCCACGGGCACCACGCCTCGCAGGGGTGCGACGACCCGGCCGGCCGACAGCGCCTCGAACGCCGACTTCATCGCCTCGACAGCGTCCCGCATGGGAAGCACTTTGGGTAGATCGGCCGCCGCGACGGTGAGAAGCTTCATGGTACGCGCATCATAACCCGACACTCGGGCACACGTAAGGCGAAATCCGGTGCGAGTCCTTCACTTCAGCGACATCCACATCAGCCTCGGCCTCGCGGAGATCCCGCTGTTCGATTGGCCCGGAAAGCGGATGGCCGGCGGCGTCAACTTTCTCCGCGGGCGCGGGCGCCGCTTCAAGGGGGCCCTCCGGAAGCTCGGCCGTCTGGCGGAGTTCGCCGAGACGGATTCGGTGGACCTGGTGATCTTCTCCGGAGACTTCACCGCGATGGGCACGAACGCCGAGTTCGCGGCCGCGCGCGAGGCGATCCAGCCGTTCGTGGACTCGCGGGCCGAGTTCGTGTGCGTGCCCGGCAACCACGACCTGTACACGCGCCGCGTGGTCAGGCGAGGCCGCTTCGAGAAGCACTTCGGCGACCTGCTCACGAGTGACGTGGAGGACGCGCCGGTGGACGGCCCCTGGCCCCTGGTGCGACTGCTGGGGGACGACGTCGCGGTGATCGGGCTGAACAGCGCCCGGCCGAATCCCGTGCCATGGAAATCCAGCGGCCGGATTCCCGACGCCCAGATCGCAGCCCTGCGGTCGCTCGCCGGAAGACCGGAGCTGGAGGACCGGTTCGTGTTCCTGGTGACCCACTACGCGCCGAGGTTGGCCGATGGAAGCCCGGACACCCGCCTGCACGGACTGGAGAACGCAGACGCCTTCCTGGAGGCCTGCGCCGGATTCGATCGCGGGGCCATACTGTGCGGCCACGTCCACCGCACGTACCGGGTTCGGGTGCCGGGCGTCGGACCGGAGATCTTCTGCGCCGGTAGCGCCACCATGCACGAGCTGGAGGGCTTCTGGCTCTTCGATGCCGGGGCGGACGGGCTCGCCGCTACCCGAGGTCACTGGACCGGAGACGACTACGACCTGCATCCGAGCGAGGGCTGAATGAGCGAGCCCGTGATCCGGGAGCTGCGATTCCCGGCGACGCAGGCGGACGGGGACGTCTCCGCGATCGTTCTCCGGCCTGCCGACTGCCGGGCCCTCCTGGTCCTGGGCCATGGCGCGGGCGCCGGGATGCGGCACCGTTTCATGGAGGGGATCGCACGGTCCCTCGCCAGCCACGGCATCGGCACGTTTCGCTATCAGTTTCCATACGCGGAAGCCGGCCGTGGACGCCCCGACCGAACCCACACCCTGACGGCCACGGTGCGGGCGGCCGTCGCGGCGGCGACAGAGGTCGAGCCGGACCTGCCGCTCCTGGCGGGCGGAAAGTCCATGGGAGGACGAATGACCTCGATCACCCAGGCCGAAAGCTCGCTCCCGGGGGTGAGGGGCCTGGTGTTCTTCGGCTTTCCGCTGCACCGGCCGGGTGACGATTCCGACGCGCGGGCCGATCACCTGGCCGAGATCGACGTGCCCCTGCTCTTCCTCCAGGGTACCCGCGATCGCCTGGCGGAGCTGGAACGGATGAAGGTCGTGCTCTCCCGAGCGCCGGAGCGGAATTCGTTGAACGTCGTCGAGGACGGGGACCACGGATTCGACGTTCTCAAGAGGACCGGACGGTCGGCGGAGGAAGTGTACGACGGAATGGCGGCGGCCGTGGCCGACTGGCAGGGAACTCTCACCACCTGATGTGCGAGAGGGGGACGCGCACGCCCCCCTCTCATCCGACTGCCTCACGAACCATCAGTCGGCGGATTCGATCCGCCTTTCATGACAGACGAGTGGCGGGGACCTCGCGTCACATCCTGATCCGACGCTCACCTACAAAACGCGCCGGCAGGGTCTGTCCAAGGCCGATATATAGACAGAGGGTTGACAGTATTCGCTCTGCCGTGTAATATGCTTCGACAAACGATAGACACGTAGCAGAGGCGCCGTGTCTCATGAACCCCCTGAATAGATGTAGGGAGGACGAATGTTCGCCTGGAAGAAGCTTCTCACGCTGACCGCAGTGCTCGGACTGACAACGGTCCTGGCCGCATGCAGCGACGACGACGACAACGGCACGAATCCGCAGGAGCAGACGGCTCTGCTTCGCGCGGTGCACTCCTCGCCCGATGCGGGCCCGGTCGACATCTACGTCGAGGGCGTCGGCATCGTGGCGGCCAACGTGGCGTACGGTGAAGCCACTCCTTACCTGACCGTGACGGCGGGCTCGTACAACGTGCAGCTCCGGCCGGCCGGCGCCGATTCATCGACTGACCCCGTTTACGAGACCGGAGCGGTGGCTCTCAACGCGAACAGCGTCCTGACGGCCGTGGCCGCGGGCCTGCTCGGATCCACGAACCCGACGGACGAGTTCCGGATCATTCCCCTATTTGAGGGATTCGCGACGCCGGGTAGCGGCAACGCGATCGTCCGTGTCCTGCACGCAGGCCCCGATGCTCCCACCGTGGACATCGACGTGGGCAACGACGGGTCTTCCGAAATCATGGACCTGGCGCGCTTCGCGGACACCGGAGCTGCCGGGATCGATCTCCCCGGCGGTTCACCGATCACGCTTGGAATCGTGGCGAACGGCGAGACGGTGACGACGTTCACCACCCCCGCTCTGGCCGCGGGCACCGAGTACTTCGTGATCGCGACGGGCCTGCTTTCCGCGTCGGATCCGATGGACGCGGACGCCTTCAAGCTGCTCGTGATCGATGAGGACGGCGCGGTGGGCTTCATTCCGCAGAATGACCCGGCCGCTGGGACCGCCCAGCTGCGCGCCGTGCACGCTTCGCCGGACGCGCCGACAGTCGACGTGTATGCCGAGGGCACCTCCGTTCCGCTGATCTCGGCGCTCTCGTACGGCGACGCTTCCGACTACTTCCCGGTTCCGGAGGGCACGTACAACATTCAGTTGCGCGCGCACCCCTCGACCGAGGCGGACCCGGTCGCCTTCGAGACGGGCCCGATCGACCTCGCCGCCGATCAGACGATCACGGCGATCGCTTCCGGCTTCCTGACGTCCGCCGATCCGGCCGACCAGTTCCGGATCCTGCCGCTGGTCGAGGACTTCGGGTCGCCGGCTTCGGCTCTCGTCCGGATCGTCCATGCGGGCCCGGATGCGCCCACCGTCGATATCGATGTGGGCAACGACGGCTCGTCGGAGGTCACCGGCCTCGAGCGGTTCGCAGACACGGGCGCGGCGGGCATCGCGCTTCCGAGTGACGAAGCGCTTCAGATCGGAATCGTCGCGGGCGGTGAGACGGTCACAGCCTTCACCACCCCGGCCCTTCCGGACGGCGAAGAGATCTTCGTGATCGCCACCGGCAGCCTGGCCCAGCCGGCCCGCGCCGACGGTGGCTTCGCGCTTCTCGCGGTCGCCAGCACGGGCTCGCTCGGCTTCATCAAGCAGAACCCGGTGGTCTACGCGCTGCACGGCGGACCGGACGCACCGGCCGTGGACATCTACGCCGGCGAGACGCTGCTGGTGGAGAATATCGCGTTCGGCGAGCTCAGTGGGACCGTCCAGGTTCCGCCGGGGACGTACACGCTGGACTTCTACGTGACCGGCACGGGCACGGGAAGCCCGGCGGCCAGCTTCGACACGCCGGACCTGATGGCGGGCGGCGCTTACCTCGCCGTCGCAGCGGGTGAGCTCGAGCTCGAGGGCACCGAGGAGGCGTTTAGCCTGCTCGCCTTCGAGGAGCTGTTCGAGTCGACCGAGACGGCTCGCGTCCGCGCAGTGCACGCCTCGGGAGATGCTCCGGCCGTCGACATCGGCACGGTCGATCCCGGCACCGGTGAGCTCGACACGGTCCTGTTCCAGAACCTCGCTTGGAGCCAGTCGTCCGACGACATCGGCCTCGAGGTTCCGGTGGGCGACCTGACCATCGGCGTGGCCCCGACGGGTGACGCAAATCCGGTCGCCACATTCGACATCACCACCTCAGCCGGGCTGCAGACGTTCGCGGTCGCGGCCGGCGCGCTGGCTCCGGACGGAGTCGAGGAAGCGTTCCGACTGATCCTGGTTGTGGTGAGCACGAATCCCTGGGTCGGCGCCGAGGTGCTGCCCAACCTGTAACCCCTAGCGGAGTCCCACGGTGTGTCCGGTTATAGCCTCGACCGGCGCACCTGACCCCGGGCGGTCGCGCAGTCCAGCGGCCGTCCGGGTCCTCCCTTTTCCCCGCCCCGCCGACACCCCGCCATTGCAGGAGCATCCAGCGAGCCCTTGCGCTAGATTCATGCATTGTCAGACTGCTTGCACGACCTCGTTCCAATCCAACAAGGGGCTCAAAGTGACCATATCACCAATCGTCAAACGAAGTCTCGGGGGTCTCGTCCTCGCGGCGACGCTCATGCTCGGGATCGCGCGTCCGGCGGACGCCCAGATCAAGGACGGCACCGGAGGCCTCGAGATCAACGCCTTCTACGGAGTCCTGAACGGGCTCGGAGACACCGAGTTCGAGAACGATCCAGTCCCCTGGAGACTGGACAACGATCCGTACTTCGGCGGCCGCCTGGGCTACGTGTTCGACATCGGCCTCGGAGTCGAGGGCTTCTTCGGCTACGTGGACTCGAAGGTCGTAGGATCGCAGTACGACGGAGCCAAGGCCAAGGTGATGAACTACGGAGGTGACGTCACCTACAACTTCAACCTCCACCGGTCGATTCAACTGGCCGTCCTGGGCGGGGCGGGCATGCAGAACTTCGACCTGGACATCGACGGGTTGAGCAGCGAGTCGTCGCTCGCTTTCAACTACGGGGCGGCGCTCAAGCTGTACCCGACCCGCTGGCTCGGCTTCCGCTTCGACTGGCGGAACTACCACAACTCCGACGGTCTCAAGGACGCCCGGGCTTTCATCAACCCGGACGGGGCCTCGCTCAGCGATAAGTCGCTCATGTCGACCGAATGGACGGCCGGACTTTCCTTCTTCCTGTGGGGTCCGAAGGACTCCGACGGCGACGGGGTCGAGGACCGTAACGACCTGTGTCCGGACACCCCCCGGGGCGTGGAAGTCGACACGACCGGCTGTCCGCTAGATGCCGACATGGACGGGGTCGGAGACTACATGGACCAGTGCCCCAACACGCCCCGCGGCGCGGTCGTGGACGAGGTCGGATGCCCGCTCGACTCCGATGAGGACGGCGTGTACGACGGGCTGGACCAGTGCCCCGATACGCCGAAGGGCGCTGAGGTGGACGAGAACGGCTGCCCGAGCGATCGCGACGGCGACCTGGTGTTCTTCGGCATCGATCTGTGCCCGAACACCCCGCCGGGCGTGATGGTGGACGCGACCGGGTGTCCGGTGGATTCGGACGACGACGGCGTGTTCGACGGTATCGACCAGTGCCCGAACACCCCGGCCGGAGCGCGGGTGGACGAGCGCGGATGCCTGGTGCAGCTCGAGCTGCAGAACGTCGAGTTCGAGTTCAACAGCTTCCAGCTCACGTACGAAGCGCGCCAGTACCTGACCGAGCTGGCGGGTCAGATCCTCACGCAGGCCGATCCC
>JAMJQR010000172.1 GCA_023554335.1 Candidatus Benthicola marisminoris | reverse complement strand
CTGGCGCTCGCGTTCGGCGCTCCTAACGCAGCGGCTCAGCAGCCCACGGCCACGATCAAGGGCTCCGTGGTGACTCCTTCGGGAGCACCCGCCGCCGACGTCGAGGTGCGCGTGCCGGGGCTCGGACGGCATTATCACACGGACGCGCAGGGCCGGTTCGAGATCACGGTGCCCCCGGGCAGCTACGTGATCGAGATCTCGGGCATGCGGTACGGGCAGGCGACCCGACGCGCGCGAGTGGAGTCGGGAGACGAGCTGGAGCTGACGATCGGGCTCGAGCCGGCTTTCCACGCCGAGCCTCTGATCGCCAGCGTCGGACCGGAGGGCAGGACCCAGACGGAGCTGTTCCAGCCCACGGACGTGGTGGCCGGGCGCGAGCTCGTTGAGCTGGGCCGGAACAGCCTCGGGGAGACCCTCGCCGAGCGACCGGGAATCAACTCCACATACTACGGACCCGGCTCCAGCCGTCCCGTGATTCGGGGCCTCCAGGGCGATCGGGTGCGCACGCTGCAGTCCGGCGTGAGCACGGGCGACGTCTCGGCCAGCGGCCCGGATCACGCCGTGGCCACCGAGCCTCTTCTCGCCGGCCAGATCGAGATCCTCCGCGGACCCTCGACGCTGCTGTATGGAAGTTCCGCGATCGGGGGCGCCGTGAACACGATCGATCCCCGCATCCCGCGCGAGCGGTCACCGCACGCGATCAGCGGGTTCGCCCAGCTGCAAGGCGGCAGCGTGAGCGACGAGTTCAACGGTGCCGCCTCACTCACGGGGTCGTTCGGGGCTCTTGGCTGGCACGCCAGCGGCCTTGCCCGGGAAACCTCCGACTACAGGATTCCGGGCTTCGCGGAGGTGAACCCGGAGCCCGGCGAGGAGATGCCTGGCACCCTCGAGAACAGTGCGCTCGAAACGCTGACCGGCTCGTTAGGAGCTTCGTGGGTTGGGTCGGCCGGGTACATCGGGGCGGCCTTCACAGGATACGGCACGAAGTACGGCATACCGGGACACGAGCACGAGGCAGGAGAAGAGGAAGAGGGCACCGAGGAGGAGGGCGTACAGCTCGACCTCGATCAGACGCGGTTCGACCTCGAGGGCCGGTGGAATTTCGGGGGCGGCGTGATCCGGCAGACGAAGCTGCGGGCCGGATATGCCGACTACACGCACCAGGAGCTCGAGGGCACGGAGATCGGCACCCGCTTCGACACGAACGAGTTCGAGGGACGACTCGAAGCCACGCACGCGCCCCTCGGATCGATCACGGGCACCTGGGGCATCCAGTACGGCAACCGCAACCTCAAGGCCCAGGGAGAAGAGGCCTTCATCCCGGAGACCGATACCAAGGCGTTCGCGGCGTTCCTGTATGAAGAGGTTCCGGTCAACGCCTTCAAGTTCGGCCTCGGCGCTCGCTGGGAAACGGCGGACAACCAGACCGTGGATGGCCTGCAGCGCACGAACAGCGGTCTTTCGGGCTCACTGGGCATCAACTGGACCGCCTCCGAGGCCGTCACCCTGACGGCAACGGGCTCGCGCTCCACCAAGCTTCCCTCCGCCGAGGAGCTTTTTTCGGACGGCCCACACGTGGCGACCCGCCTGTACGAGATCGGTGACCCGGATCTCGAGAACGAGATCGGCTACAGCGGTGACGCCGCGGTCATCATCACCCGGGGACCGGTCACGGGACAGGTGGCGGGCTTCGTCAACTCGTTCGACAACTTCATCTTTCTGATGCCGACGGACTCCGTCGAGGACGGTCTCACCGTCGCCACCTTCGAACAGGCCGACGCCCTGTTCTACGGGTTCGAGCTCAGCCTCCAGGTGTCCCTGATACATGAGGCGAATAGCCACCTGGCGCTCACCGGCTTCAGCGACTACGTGTGGGCCGAGCAGCGGCAGGCGGAGGACCCGCTGCCCTACATACCGCCCCTGCGCTGGGGCGCCGGCGCGCTGTGGGAATACGATCGATGGCGCGCCACGCTGAACGTAAGGCGCACCGAGGAGCAGAACCGCGTCGCCGAGTTCGAGACTCCAACGCCGGGGTACACGTTCCTGAACGCATCGGTCAGCTACTCCTTCTTCACCGGCGGACTGGTGCACGAGATCACGCTCCGCGGAACGAACCTGACCGACGAAGAGGCCCGCAACCACGTGTCGCTCCTGAAGGACATCGCGCCTTTGCCTGGCCGCGATGTCAGGCTCACGTACCGGCTGTTGTTTTGACGAGAGGTTGATATCGCTCGTCAGAGTGGTATGATTAATGCCTCGATCCTAAGTAACGGCCGCCGGGATGCGGCCGGGATCGAGCCGACCCAGCGGCTCCGCCGGGGATCCACCTCAGGTCCGCAGGGTCTTATTGGAAGCCCATACCGGGTAGCGTTTTCGATCCAAAACGATCGCGGCGGCCACGGGTATGGCTGTTTCGTATCCCTGACTCGCAGACATCCGGGCGAGTTCACTCAGCAAAGAACGGATTTGAAGTGACGAACGAAGGAACCCTCGGGGTGCTGGAAGTCCTCGGCGGAAAGTCGGGGTTCATCCGGCGGAAGCACACCAGCTACACCCCCAGTGACGACGATATCTACGTCGGGCAGCGCCTGATCCACAAACACAAGCTTCGCTCGGGCGACGAGATCGCCGGAGAGGTGGGCAATCCGCCCGGTGCGGGAAAGAGCCCGCCGCTGAAGCGCGTGTTCTCGGTGAACGGCATCCCGGTGGAGAACCTGGGCAATCGCCGGGACTTCAGGCGGCTGTCGGCGCAGCACCCGAAGGAGCAGCTGAAGCTTGAGTGCGGGCTGGAGCGCCGTGGCACCCCCGATCCCACGAACCGGATCATCGACCTCTTCTGTCCGCTGGGTAAGGGGCAGCGTGCCATGATCGTTGCGCCTTCCAAGGCCGGGAAGACGATGGTGTTGCAGGCCATCGCCGAAGGGATCGTGAAGAACTATCCCGATTCCGCGGTATTCATTCTCCTCGTGGATGAGCGTCCGGAGGAGGTCACCGAGATGGAGGCGTGCGGTTACGGCGAGGTCGTGGCTTCCAGCTTCGACTACCCGGCCGAACGCCACGTGCAGGTGGCCGAGATCACCCTGGAGCGGGCCCGGCGCAGGGCGGAGATGGGGCAGGACGTAGTGATCATCCTGGACTCGATCACCCGCCTCGCACGCGCATACAACACCGTCGAGGACGGAACCGGGCGAACCCTGTCGGGTGGCCTGGACGCCGGATCACTGGACAAGCCGAAGCGCTTCCTCGGCAGCGCCCGCTATATCGATCCCGCGGAAGGCGGAGGATCGCTGACCATCATCGCGACGGCGCTCGTGGACACGGGCTCGCGCATGGATCAGGTGATCTTCGAGGAGTTCAAGGGCACCGGTAACAGCGAGCTCGTGCTCAGCCGGGAGCTCGCGGACCGCCGGACGTTTCCCGCGATTGACCTGAACTCCAGCGCCACCCGGCGTGAGGAGTTCCTGCTCTCCGATGCGGCCCTGACCGCCTCGCACGCCATGCGGCGCGAGCTGAGCGGCATGTCGGAAGTCGAGGCGATGGGAGAGGTGCTCGGTCTCATGAAGCGCACCGGCAGCAACTCGGTGCTACTCGACAAGGTCGCGGCACGCATCTAGCATACCCCCTTCCGAACCCCGAAGACCCGGTGGAGGGAGCGGCGCGGCCGCCTCCTGCACCGGGTCCGTACGTCGAGGCGGTGAATGAACGAAGAGTCTGAATCGCAGCTTCCGCAGCGCATCGCGGGGCTCGAGGCCCTGGCGAACAACCTGTGGTGGACCTGGCACCAGGACGCGCGCGGCGTCTTCCAGCGCCTGGACCCGACGCTGTGGGCGCTTTCCGGCAAGAACGCCGTCGAGGTGCTGAGGCGCATCAATCCGGAGCGCCTGGCCGAGGCTGCCCGGGACCCCGTCTTCCTTCGCGAGTACGACGCCGTCATCGCAGAGCTCGATGCCGTCCTGGAGCAGAAGCGCAGCTGGTACCGGGAAACGCACGGCGACCTGGCGTCGGGCGGGATCGCCTACTTCTGCGCCGAGTTCGGCGTACACGCGTCGATCCCCATCTACTCCGGCGGTCTGGGTATCCTGGCGGGTGACCACTTCAAGGAGGCCAGCGACCTCGGCATTCCGCTGGTGGGCGTCGGCCTGTTCTACCAGAAGGGCTACTTCCGGCAGAGAATGACGGAGGACGGCCGGCAACTGGCGATCGAGGAGCCGTTCGATCCTGACTCGATGGCCATCCGGAAGGTGTGGGGCAACGGTGAGGAGGGCGCGCACGCGACCGTGACGCTGGCCGGACGCACCGTCCACCTCGGGCTGTGGGAGATGCTGATCGGCCGCTCGTCGATCTTCCTGATGGACACGGACATCGACCTCAACGATCCCGAAGACCGGAAGCTCTCGCACCAGCTCTACTCGGGCGACAACGAGATGCGTCTCCGGCAGGAGATCGTGCTCGGCATCGGCGGCGTACGAGTGCTCCGGGCGCTGGGCATCAACCCCGACGTCTGGCACGCCAACGAGGGACACGCCGCGTTCATGACGCTCGAGCGGTTTCGCGAGCACGTGGAGGAAGGCCTGACTCCCGAGGAGGCGAAGCGCCGGGTATCCGAGAGCACGGTCTTCACGACGCACACGCCGGTGGCCGCCGGACATGATGCGTTCTCGCTCGACCGCATGGACCGGTACTTCGGAGACTACCTGGAGCGACTGAACCTTTCGAGGGAGGAGTTGTTCGCTCTCGGTCGGCACCCGCACGACGACGGTCGTTTCCACATGTCCACCCTGGCCATTCGAATGTCCGACGCGCGCAACGGCGTGGCAGAGCGGCACGGTGAGGTGGCCCGCCGGATGTGGCGGTCCATGTGGCCGAATGCCGCCAGCGACGATGACGTGCCCATCGGCCACGTTACCAACGGTATTCACGTTCCGTCCTGGGTATCGCCGCCGTTCCGCAGGCTGTTTCACCGGTACCTCGGCCCGGACTGGGAGCTGCGCCACGACGACCCCGCGCTGTGGGAGCGGGCGCTCGATCTCCCCGACCACCTCGTGTGGGAGGCGCACAAGAAGTGCCGCGGGCGCCTGTTCACGGAGTTGAGGATGCGAGCCCGGGGCCGGTGGACGGACGGCGAGTCGGCGCCGAGCCAGGTGGTGGCGGCCGGGACGCTACTCGGTCCCACGACGCTGACCATCGGGTTTGCCCGCCGCTTTGCGACCTACAAGCGGGCGACTCTCCTGTTCCGGGACCTAGATCGACTGCGTGAGATCCTTCTCGATCCGTGGCAGCCGGTACAGATCGTGATGGCGGGCAAGGCGCACCCGGCGGACGAGCCGGGCCAGGCGCTGCTTGCAGAGGTGTACGGAATGGCTTCGGACCCCGCGTTCGCGGGCCGGATCGCGTTCGTAGAGAACTACGAGATGAACATCGCGCGCGAGCTGGTTTCGGGCGTGGACGTGTGGTTGAACACCCCTCGGCCACCGATGGAGGCCAGCGGCACGAGCGGACAGAAAGCCGCGATCAACGGCGTGCCACACCTTTCGACGCTAGACGGATGGTGGGCCGAGGGTTTCACCCGCCTGAACGGCTGGGCGATCGGGGAGGACCTCAAAGGCGAGACCCCGGAGGACTGGGCCGCGGCGGACGATCACGACGCCGAGTCGCTGTATAGCGTGATCGAAGATGAGGTTCGTCCCCTGTACTACGCCCGTGACGCGGACGGCGTACCCCGGGGCTGGGTCCGTACGATGAAACAGGCGATCCGCACCGGCGGAGCCCGGTTCACGGCCCGACGGATGCTGAAGGACTACACGGAGCGCTACTACGTTCCGGCTGCCCGGAAGGTGGCAAGGGAGGAGGCGGAAGAGGCCTAGTCGGCCTCCTTCGCGATCTGGTCCCGGATGCGCGCCTCGATGCGCGTGGCGAAGTGTACGATTCTCCAGGCCGTGGCCTCGAAGAGCCGGAGCTCGCGGCGATCAGGTTCCGCCCGCTTCAGGATCCGCCGGTAGCTCCTCATCTTGATGGATGGCTCGACGCCCCGGAACATCCCGAGCGCGGCCATCGCCCGCTCCCAGATTCCGAAGAACTCCTCCATCTCCGCCGCCGTCGCCGGAGGCGCCTGGTCCCGGGCCTTGCCCGACAGGTCGCGCTCCTCGAGGTCGAACGACCGCCGCACGGCACGCCGCACCTCGTAAAACAGGATCATTGCCGCGTGGGCCAGGTTCAGGCTCGGGTGCTCGGGGTTGGTGGGGATGCAGACGGCCTCATGACACCGGTCGAGGATCTCGTTGGGGAGGCCCTTGTCCTCTCGCCCGAACACGAGGGCGATGTCGCCGTCGGCGCTCCGTTCGACGAGCTCTCGAGCTCCCTCGGCGGGCTCGCTCCAGACCTGGCGGCTGGCGCGTCGCCGGGCGGTCATGGCCACGACACGGATCGCGTCTCCTACCGCCTGGTCGAACTCGTCGAACAACTCTGCGGCGTCCACGATCTCGTGGGTGTCGTGGGCGATTCCCGTGATCCTGTAGGCGTTGAAGATCGCGGGCGAGACGAGACGCAAACGCGTGAGGCCCATGTTCTTCATGGCGCGCACCACGAGCGCGATGTTCACGAGATCCTGCGGCTGGTAGAGCACGACCACGAATCGAGCCAGAACCGCGCGGCCCGCAGCTGTGTCGACCGTCTCGGGGGGGATCGAGTCCGAAGAGTCCGTGTCTGCAGAGGTCACGGTGTCGGGATGACTACTCCTGTTCGGCTCGCTTCTCTTCCAGTGCTGGCGAGCCCTTGAACTTGCGTCCCTTTCGCGGCCGCAGGGCGGGATAGCCGGTCTCTCCGCATTCCGGGCAGGTCTCGGTATATGCGCCGATGTCGGCACCGCACACCGCGCAGCCCACGTGGCCCTCGCCGGCGTCGTAGGAGAGCGCCTTTCCGCACTTCTGACAGGTCTGGTCGTACTTCCCCAGATCTGCTCCACAATCGGGACAGGTAGAGACTTTGGTCACGCGTTCGCTCCTGACTGCTTGGACGGATCCGGATCCGGGTGCGGAGTTCCGGTCTGGGTGACGCGCCAAGCTACATGCGCCAGGGCGTCTCGTGCCAGTATCGACGGGTGTTCGCTGGCGCCGAACGGTCCCCGCGGGTATCGTTGGCGCCGCTGCGGAAGTGGGCAACTGAGTGGGCAACTCGGCGGGAGATTGTATTTGAGCGACAGCGACGGACGGGCAAGCTACACGTTCGCGGACGGCGTGAATCAGCCCCTGACCTACCACAGCCTCGGGCCGAAGGTGTGGATACTCGGCGGGCTCATGGTCGTCACGGCGATCGTGACCCTGGTGCTCATACTCCAGGACTTCTCGTCGAACAGCTACCTGTACCTGATGTTCTACGCGATCCCGGCGAACAGCGCCGTATCCGTCTTCCCGCATGAACCGGTAGTCATATACTTCGGCTCGAACGGGAACGTCTGGTACACGGCGCTGGCGGCGAGCATCGGCACGATCATCGCCGGGTTCCTGGACCACTCCGTGTTCGTCCCCGTGATGAACCTCCAGTCCCTGGCCGGTTACAAGGACAAAGGCTGGTATCAGAAGATCGCTGGCCTGTTCATGCGGTATCCGTTTCTCGTGATCGTCGTGACCGGCTTCACTCCCATCCCCTTCTTTCCGTTCAAGTTTCTGGCTTTCTCGGTCCACTATCCGCTTTGGAAATACCTGAGTGCACTAGTGACGGGGCGCTTCCCCAGGTACGTGATGCTGGCGTGGGTCGGGAGTCTATTCGACATCCCCACGTGGGCGCTGTTCGCCTTCTTCGGAGTGGTCATCGCCGTCTATGCGTACAAGGCGATTCCGAAGGCGGTCGCCTACGTTCGGGCGGCGCGCCGACGTCGAGCAGAGGACTCCGCGGCGGGGAACGAATAGGTAGATCCAGTGTTTCAAGCGTCCGTACGGGAGGGCCCGGCGGCGGGCTCTTCCTTGTTCAGGGCCCTCATCCGGGCCAGATTGACGCCTTTCGTTTTTGAAGCAGTGATCCCAGGGGGACGTGCATGAACATATCAGGAGCCATGGCGGCCAGGATGCTGGCCCGTGGTTTTCAAAACAAGCTGCAGAACAAGCCGCTGTCGATCTCCTTCGAGGTCACCCACAGCTGTACAGCCAACTGCTGGCACTGCAACTGGGGCGGGCCGATCAAGGAGACCCGGCTGTCGGCGGACGAGTACGCGGCGATTCAGAAGGAACTGCGTCCAGTCGTTTCGCACGTGTCCGGCGGCGAGCCCCTGGCCCGCGGTGACGTGTACGAGATCGTGGAGAAGCTCGCCAATCCGGGCAAGCTCCCGTTCATGATCGTGGTCAGCAACGCCTCGAATCTGAACGAAGAGCGCTTCCGGAAGCTGCAGGCCGCGGGCATGGATCAGCTGTCGATCTCACTCGACTTCCCCGACGAGCGCCACGACGATTTCCGGCGCATTCCCGGCCTGTTCGACAAGATGTCACGTACCCTGCCTGAGCTCGCCAGGAATTCGGAGAAGGACGATATCCTGCTCAACGTCTGCATCACGAACTGGAACTACCAGGACCTTCCCGGGCTCGTGAAGAAGGCCAAGGAGTGGGGCCTCCCGATCAACTTCTCGGTGTACAGTCACCTGCGAGTGCAGGACCGGACGGGCCTGATCGACGGAAACGGCGGAGGCGACCTGCTCAAGCAGAAGATCGGGGAAGTCATCGATCTGCGGAACCAGGGGTACCCGGTGTATACGTCGCCGCGGGTGCTGTGGAAGTTCTACCGGTTCATGACCGAGGGCGGCTTCCCGGGTTGCCAGGCGGGCCGGAAGTTCCTCGTGATCAATCCCGACGGACGCATGACCCCCTGCGCGATGGTGATGGCGTACTTCGACAAGCAGGAGGACATGCTCGAGAACTTCACGAAGCAGAACACCTGCGAGGCCTGCTACAT
>JAMJQR010000171.1 GCA_023554335.1 Candidatus Benthicola marisminoris | reverse complement strand
CAGCGTGGTCATGCCGCTCCACAAGCTCGACTACTACGACGAGAAGCACCTTGCCAAGGCGCTGGAAGAGGACTGACCCAGACCAAGTCAGGGGTACAGGAGGTATTGCGCCCGTGTCCGCTCGAACCGGACGCGGGCGCCTTGCCATCTGTCCAGAATCGTGGCCACCGGCACCCCGGCCTCGATGTCGCGGCGCAGTCGATCCGTACCGGCCAGCCGGTCGAAGGACTCGGGACGCCACTCCCACGCCGGCCCGGCCATGGCGTGCATCTCGATGAGCAGCGCCAGCGCGAGCCGTGTCGGATCGTACGAGGAGCGGTCGGTGACCTCCAGACGCACCCCCGGGACTCTGAGACCCTCGAACTTCCCGTCGTCCGCTCCCTGCGGAGTGAATATCACCGCCTCGAGTCGCACGCCGAGGATCGCGCGAGCGTCTACGGCCCGCTTGAGTGCGTCCGCGTCCACCCACGGAGCGCCGACCTGCTGGAACGGTCGGCTCGTGCCCCGGCCTACCGAGACCCCGGTGCCCTCGAACAGGCAGGTTCCCGGATAGTGAGAGGCGCTCTCCAGGTCGGGCATGTTGGGCGAAGTGGGCGTCCACGGTATCGACGTCTCATCGAACCACTCCGAGCGCCTCCAGCCGACTGCGGGGACCACCCTGAGGTCGGCTCCCAGGTCGGCTTCGGCATTGAACATCAAGGCCAGCTCGCCCGCTGTCATTCCGTGCCGCATCGCCACGGGAAGCGGCCCCACGAACGACGCGAATCTCTTGTCCAGCACGTTCCCCTGCACGTGCTGGCCCCCGATGGGATTGGGTCGATCCGCCACCACGAAGCGGAGGCCGTGCGCGGCCGCTGCCCGCATGGCTTCCGTCATCGTCGAAACGTAGGTGTAATAGCGAGCACCGATGTCCTGAACATCGAAGACGAGGGCGTCCAGCTCTGCCAGGAGCGCTGCATCCGGTTTCCTGCGCTCCCCATACAGTGAGTGAACGGGAAGGCTCGTGCTCTCGTCGGTGTCGTCGCTCACGGCCTCCCCGGGACCGGCCCCTCCCGTCAGCCCGTGCTCCGGGGACAACAGTACCGCCACGTCCACTCCCGCTCGGAGCAGAAGCTCGGCGGACGAAGTCCCAGCCCTGCCCCGTCCGGTGTGGTTCGTGATCAGGCCCACCCGCATATCGCGGAGAAGATGCGCGGAGTCGGCGGCCAGAACTTCGATTCCAGGGACGACTTCCATCGATTCCGGCGTGCTGGGCGAGCACGCCGAGAGGGCGAATCCGACCCAGCCGGCACACAGGGCCAGGAGGGACCCAAGGGCCCTTACGGTCGCCTGTTTGAAGCCCCGCTGCGCCATTAGGTTTTGACCGTGTTCCTGAGCGTGATTGACGAGACGGACACCACTCGAGGAGTAAGCGACATGGCGGCAACCCGGCGGGCAAGTCCAGGGCATGTGTTCCTCGCGGCGGCAGCCCTCGCTATCGCGGGCTGTTCGACCTCGGGCGACGACTACGCGGATCGAGTAGAGATTCGCAGGACCTCCTTCGGCGTTCCGCACGTTCTCGCGGACGACCTGGGAGCTATGGCCTTCGGCCTGGGGTGGGTCCACATGGAGGACTATGGCCACCTTGTAGTGGATCGCCTCACGATGGTTAGGGGAGAGAAGGCACTTGTCGGCGGCGCGGAGCACGTTGAATCCGACTTCTGGTGGCGCCGGCGCTACGAACAGGCCGTGGAGGCGTATCCCGGCCTTGCTCCGGATGCCCGGCTGCTTTACGAGGGCTATGCCGCGGCCGTCAATCGCTTCATCGAGCAGCATCCGTCGCGCGTCCCGGAGTGGGCCCTGCCACACTTCGGAGGCATCGACATCGCCGCGCACTGGGTGGACGAGACCCTGGACGGGGCCACGAGGCAGTTCCTCTCGAGCCAGGCGGAGCGGCGCGCTGTGCGTGACTCGGCTGCGGCGTCGGGCGACGGCTCAAATGCCTGGGCCTTGGGACCGACACGGACCGCTACCGGCAACGCCATGCTCGTGCGAAACCCCCACCTCTCCTGGGGCGCGGGGCGCTACAGCGTGTACTACGAGGCGCACATCACGGTACCCGGCGTCGTCGACTTCTACGGAGACTTCAGGGTCGGCTACCCCATGTACTTCAACGGAGGCTTCAACGCCGACCTGGGGTGGAGCACCACTAATAACTCACCGGACGTGGAGGAGTTCTATGCCATCCGCGCAGACCCGGCGGATGAGGACGCTTACCTGCTCGACGGCGAGTCCATCCCGATCGAACGCACGACGATCGAGGTCCGAGTCCGTGGAGACTCCTCCGCCGATACCTCGGTCGTCTCGCGCGAGTTCCTGCATACGGAGATCGGCCCGGTGATCGAGCGCAGCGCCGACACGCTTTACGTGGTCCGCTCAGCCGACTGGGGCGAGTACCGGCGCACCGAGCAGTTCCTGCGAATGATGCAGGCCCAAAGCCTGGAGGAGTGGAAGGAAGCGATGCGCCTCCGGGCGATGAAAGAGTCCAGCTTCACGTACGCGGACGCGGCAGGGAACATCTTCTACGTCTGGAACGCTGCGATTCCGGCCCTTCCGCATCCATCGGGGCGGGACACGGTCGCGATCCCCATCACGTCGAGGACGGAGGTGTGGCAGGACCTGGTACCTTTCGATTCGCTTCCCCAACTGCTGAATCCGGAGTCGGGATACCTGCACAACGAGAACGACTCGTTCCACTACTCCAACTTCGAGTCACAGATCGAACCTCCGGCGATCCAGGCGGCCTGGCCGGACCGCCGCCTGCGCCTGAGGAGCCAGCTCGGACTCGAGCTTCTGCGCTCCGCCGATGGGGTTACGCTCGAGGAGTTGATCGAGCTCAAGCACTCGCCTCGGATGCTCATGGCCGACCGTGTAAAGGACGATCTGGTCCAGGCCGTTCGGGCACGAAGTCCAACCGGGGACGTCCTCGCCGCCATCGAACTGGTGGAGGCATGGCCGAATACCTCCGAGGCGTCCAGTCGTGGAGGCGTTCTGTTCGACATGTGGGTGGGCACCTATGACGAGCTGGGAGGCGACTACGCGGCGGAGTGGACACCGGCCGCGCCGCTGGAGACCCCGTCGGGGATCGGCGACCCGGCTCTCGCCGCCCAGGCGTTCGATAGGGCCGTGCGCCGCACGATCCAGGAATTCGGCAGCTTCGACGTGAGCTGGGGAGACGTGCACCGTGTCCGCTGGGGGGGCATCGACGAGCCCGTCAGTGGCTGCCCATCGTATCTCGGGTGCTTCCGACATCTCGCCTTCGACACCGACGAAGACGGCCGGCGCCGGGCCTACAGCGGGGATGCGTGGATTCTCGCCGTGGAATTCGATTCGCCTCCCCGCGCTCTCTCGGTCCTGGTGTTCGGTCAAACCGGCGATCCGGACTCTCCACACCACCGGGACCAGGCTTCCATGTTCTCTCGCGCGGAGCTCAAGCCGGTCAGGTTTACGGAGGAGGAGATCGAGGCGGATCTCGTCAGCAGGTACCGGCCCGGGAAGTAGTCGCCGGCCCGGCCGAGCAGGAGCCCTCGACCTTCGGGGCGGTCGGAGTGTATTGTGGGAAAAGGAAAGGCTGGTGCCCACCGGGTCGCCGCCGACGCCGCGCGCCCTTCCCCCAGGGGCGCCATCGCTCGTCGCGCCGCAGGCTTCGAGCTCGCCGAACTGCAGCAGGGAGGAGAGAGAGATGGCCTACCGAATCCGCAGGGTGGAGTACTACTACACCACGGTCGAGGACCAGCCGGGCGAAGCGTACAAGCTCCTGTCTCGATTGGCTTCCCTGGGTGTCAACCTTCTCGCGTTCACCGCGATCCCCGTGGGTCCCATCCGCACTCAGATGACCTTGTTCCCCGAGGATTCGGGCCGGTTGGAAGCAGCGGTGTCAGGAGCGGGCATGACGATGGACGGACCTCACCCAGCCCTGCTGGTGCAGGGAGACGACGAGCTGGGAGCCCTGGTGGAGGTTCACCAGCAGCTCTTCCAGTCCCGCGTCAATGTCTATGCGTCCACCGCGGTAACCGACGGCAAGGGCTCCTACGGCTACGTCCTGTACATCCGGGCTGAGGACTACCCGAGGGCAGTGGCTGCTCTAGAGGTGTGACGCGAGAGTCGGGAAGGCGGGATTTGGAGTCGTGCGCGGCGAGACATTGAGCACGCGCAGCGTGCGAGTTACCCGCGGCCCTTAGTCGGGGAGGCGGGATTTGAACCCGCGGCCCCTGGCTCCCAAAGCCAGTGCTCTGCCGGACTGAGCTACTCCCCGAAACCTGCTATTTTGACGCGGCCCGCCTCCGGCGGGTCAGCGTCGTCCTCATCCGCAGCCGGAGCGACTCCAGACAACGGCTACGGCAACAATTGCCAGTAACGACAGGACCTCGGCCATCAGGTCTTCTCCATCGCGAGAGGGGTTGAAAGCGGGCCAAAGATGACATGCCGCCGCGGGACGCGCCATACGTCCGCCCGTTCTGAACCCGTGGCCCCACGCTGGAGTTCCGTACCTGGCCGAAAAGACCCCTTGGATCTCATGCTATGATCCGGCAACCCCTCGCGCCCCCATCCTGAAGCGACGGATGGCGGCAGCCCCCTCGAAGAGCAGCCAGATCTCGAGCACCAGGATTGCGCCTCCCACGGCGGTCAGGAGGACCTGATCGTCGCCGATGAACCGGATGAGGTTCAGGATCATGGCCCAGGTAGTCATGAAGAGCAGAAACACCATCGGAACGGCCGTCACCCACGCCTTCCTGCCAAGCTTGAGAA
>JAMJQR010000170.1 GCA_023554335.1 Candidatus Benthicola marisminoris | reverse complement strand
CCATTCGCTAACTCGCTCCTCGCTTCGGGCTCAGTTCGGCGGCCAAAGATCGCTCGTAGCAGGATGCAGGGGCAACTCCCGGGTCCCCACTCGGTACGGATAGATCCGCCAGCGTGCCCTCAGCCCGAAGCCCCTCCCAACCCTTGTTCATATTTTGTCCAATCTGTGTCCTTGACAGAATCAGACAAAACTCGTACATTGCTCGGTACAAGTCGGACAACAGCTCAAGACACTCATGAATCTGAGGAGACGAACCATGGCGAACGAGACGCAGACTTGGCCCGATCTCGCGATCGGACTCTACGACAAGCTCACCGGCCGCGGTGCCGAGATCACGTATGAGATGGACGATCTCAACGTGCAGGTCCCGAGCCACGTGGGTGAGGACGCGACCTACACGTCCTGGACGGTGAACGGGACGATCCGCGTGCGCACTCGGGACGACAAGTGACGAGCGCACGGACGCAGCGGCGGCCGGTAGACGTTCTGGGAGACATTCGGGTCCAGACGCCTGCCGGCCCCGTCAGTGTCACGGGCCTGGGCCGCACCGTCGCGGTGACGGTTCCCCGGTCCCAAGTCAACGCCGGATCGGTCGTGCGAGCCTTCCGGCTCGGGCGGATGGAACAGAGCAAGTATCTTACTCGGCTGAGCGGCGGTCTCCAGACCAGCGGCCTCGAGCTGAGTCTTCGAATAGATCGGCGGGAGATCGCGCGCTTTGGCGGCCGAACGGGCTGGCCGGCGCGCGCTTTACGGCTCCCGGGGGTTAGGTTCAGGCTGGCCGCTCTACTGGCGGCGCTGGCGATTCGCCCCCGGAAGTCAGGAGAATCAGATGAATAGGAAAGATGTACCCCTCAAGCTGTTCCTCGTGGCGGCGTTCATCTCCTTTTTGTTCTCGGTTACGCTTTGGTTCTTCGTGGATAAGGACGCGGGTATGTTCGTCGGGATCTGGGTGCCGTCGATACTCTCGCTGGCCGCGGCCGTGAGGGGGAGTTGATGTCTCTTGAAGCCTGGGTCGGCGGGGTCGGAATCGCGGTGTTCACGCTCGTCTTCATTGGCGGCATGCTGATCTTCGCCGGTCAGGACCACGAAGCATAAGGAGTTCCAACGATGTCGCTGTTGATCGGAGCTGCCTCGTCGCTCCTCGCCCTCGGCGGGGGCTCGGCACCGGGCGACACCATTTATGAATTCCAGGCTGCCGAAGCAGCCGAATGGTATATCGTGAACGATGGCGTCATGGGCGGTATCTCCAGCAGCGAGTTCCTAGACAGCGGCGAAGGCTATGCCGTATTCGCCGGAACGCTGTCACTTGAGAACAACGGCGGCTTCGCGTCCGTGCGGGGCATGGTGCCCGACGGAGCAATGTCCGACCACGCTGGGGTCGCCCTGCGGGTCCGCGGCGACGGTCGCACCTACCAGGTCCGGTTCCGGACCGACCGCCGCTTCGATGGCATCGCGTACATGGCGGAAATTCAGCCTCAGGCTGGCGAGTGGGAAACGATCGTGATCCCGTTCTCGGAGTTCGAGGCGACGTGGCGCGGGCGCACGCCGCGCGCGGCAGAGCCCCTGAACACGGGCGCGATCGGGCAGATCGGATTGTTGATCGGCGACAAGGACGAGGGTCCGTTCCGGCTCGAAGTACGGTGGATACGGGCTTCGGGCTGACCACAGGACTGTTTGGACGGCCGGCGCAGTCATGAGGCAGGACTGTTGCCGGCGCTCCCCAAATCCCATTCTCTTCCCCACAGCCGGATCTCCGGGGCGATGGACCCCACGCGCCGGCTCTCTCTAGCGAAAGGAACCTCGTGGCGCAGGCCAAGGATGGAGATGTCGTGCGGGTGCACTACACCGGCACGCTGGACGACGACAGCCAGTTCGACTCGTCCGTCGGCAAGGACCCCCTGGAATTCACGGTCGGGGCGGGAATGGTGATTCCCGGGTTCGACGATACCGTCCGCGGGATGGAGCCCGGCGAGCGGCGTTCGACACGGATCCCCCCGGAAGAGGCCTACGGTGAGCCTCGCGACGAGATGAAGCTCACGCTGGGCCGCTCCCAGCTCCCGGATGGCTTCGATCCGGATGTCGGAGAGCAGATCCACCTGTCGGGCGAGGGCGGACAGCCGGTTCCGGCACGCGTGGTAGAGTCAAGCGAGGCCGGGATCGTGGTGGATGCCAACCACCCGCTCGCGGGGCAGGCGCTCACGTTCCAGATCGAGCTCGTGGAAATCGTCTGATTTGGCGGGTCGGTGCGCCTGACCTAGGGGCAGCGCACGGACGTCATGGGGAACTCGATCACGCGTGACACCCCGTCCACGTCTCCCTCGATCCACGCGAGGACCGAGCGCGGCGACATGCGCTCGTAGGTGATGCGCTGCGGGAAGTCGTGCTCGGGTGCCGCGAACACCACGTGTCGCTCCGACAGGTCGGCTTCCATGAACGTGGTCTCGGCCTGGCCCGAGGGAACGGCGACGTAGGCCAGTCGGCCGTCGATCACCTCGATTCGCAGGTATTCGTGCTCCACCGTGCGGCCCCCCGAAACGCTGCGGCTCATGCCCAGCATCATGCCTCCGCTCGGTGCCATCCACTGCTCGTCGCGCCGGAAGCCTGGCTCCTCGTGCTTCCAGCATCCGGCAAGCCACTCGAGCTGATCTAACGGACTGGCCGTCGAGTCAGCCGCAGACCCCGGGGTCGTGCCCGGCTCGGAGTCCGTCCGACGGAGCCACAGGACGGTTGCCAGGGCCAGGACGATCGCCGCGAGGGCGAGCTTCAGGGTGAGTCGTGGATTGGACATGTTCGAAAGATCGGTGTGCGGAACGTGGAGGGGCAAATCGTCTACCGCCGGTGGGTCCGAGCGCCTGACCGCAGCCAGGCGCCCAAACCGTTCCGGCGCCGGGTCAGATCCCTACGGCATGTCGCTGTTCCACATGTCACGGTACATCATCCACTTTCCATCCACCTTCTTCCAGATGATGGTGTAGTGGCCGTGATCGGCGTGGGAGCCGTCCGCGTTCGTTCCCGAATACGTTCCGACCTCGGCCGCCATGTCGCCCATGGAGTAGACTTCCTTCACCTTGAGGTCGGTCGTGCCGCCAGCGGCGGTGGCCATGGTCCAGAACTCGGCGATGGCCTCACGGCCGCTGACCGGGTCCATGTTGGGCGGAAGGAGCATGGCATCCTCGGCGTACAGAGCCGCCACGGCCGCTCCGTCGCCGGAGTCATACGCGGCCTTCCACTTCATGGACATCGCCTCGAAGTCCGCCTTCACGTCATCGTGCTGAGCCAGCCCCGTCGCTGGAAACGCCAGAAGCGCCGCAGCGAGGATGATTACGACTTTCTGCATCCTTGGTTCTCCTTACTGGGATGGGTATTTCGGGACCCCCTAGAGACGCAGCGGGCAGCGTACTTGTCAAGGTGCTCAGGCTTCGCCGCCAGATCGAACGAACCTCCGGAGCTCCTCGAGCGACCGGGCCAGGGTCGCCCGCTGCTCCAGCAGTCTCTCCCTGACCCTTCCTTTCCTTCGAAGGAGGAGGTAGCGGCGGGCCTGGGTCCGCGCCTGTCTCCACCGGTCCCGCACGAACTGGGTCGCGACGGCCAGGGCCGGCAGGCCGAGCGCACAGACCACTCCCCATCTGGGTCCGAGGGCGAAGGTCGCCCCAATGGACAGCAGGGTGATCCAGGCCAGGTAGAGGACCGCACCTCCCAGGAGCTTCCAGGTGGACTGACGCTCCAGCCGGATCCGGGGACGCGTCGCGATCCAGTCCGTCAGCCGGTAGGGGATGAAGAACACGATGATCCCCGCTGCCGCGATCGGCCCGCCCACGAAGAGGAGCCCGAAGACGCGGAGGGCCCAGCCGACGGTTGAATGGAGGCGTACGGTGCGGTCCAGGTCGCGGGCCCTGATTCCGAGCACATCGAGCGTCCAGGCGAAGCCCTCGACCTCCGAGAACA
>JAMJQR010000169.1 GCA_023554335.1 Candidatus Benthicola marisminoris | reverse complement strand
CGGGCTGCGGGTCTGTCGCTTCAGGAGCGCGAGTTCCGCGAGCGGCTCGAGGAGATTGGCCGGGCGGATCTCCTCAGCGCACCTTGAAATCCTGATAGGCCGCGGGCCCCCCGACCCGCGGCCTCTTTTTCAATTCAGCAGGAGCCGAACTTGCACGGCGGGCTGGGAGGATCTTCTCCCCCGACGTCCTCGTGTTTAGCCGTGATGGTGGTGACGACCCACTGCATCCAGAGATAGACCTCCTCATCCCACGCTTCCTGGGCCATGACCCACTTGCCGAAGTCCCTGTGCCAAGCGTTGTACTCATCCAGCCAGTTCTGATCTACCGGGCAGTTGCAGGTGCCTCCGCCCGCGCCGCGTCGCAGCTGAATCACGATCACGACGAGTACGACCAGCATCATCAGCATGAGAAAGGTAAGTGTGTCCATCAGGCCTCCTTGTAGAACGTGAACGGCTTGAACAGGGCCGACAATGATCCGCTCGAGCGCCGAATCAGGCTATGTGTGGGGTCCGATCCATGGTAGCCGAAACGCGGGGGACTGTCACCCCCGTCCGCTGCCCATCGCCGTGACCACGATCCGCCGCCGCCCGCCCCGGTTCCGGTGCTCGCACAGGTAGATGCCCTGCCACGTGCCGAGGTTCAGGCGCCCGCCGGTGATCGGAATCGTCACCGAGCTGCCCATCATCGATGCCTTGATGTGAGCCGGCATGTCGTCCGAGCCCTCGTCCGTGTGGAGGTAGTAGGGCTCGTCCTCGGGCACGGCCCGGTTGAAGTAGGACTCGAAGTCCTCGCGCACGGTGGGATCCGCGTTCTCGTTGACGGTGAGGCTGGCAGAGGTGTGCCGGATGAAGACGTGCATGAGACCGTCGCCCAGGTCCGATATCTCAGGAATCTCGCGCAGAATGAGCTGCGTGATCAGGTGGAATCCGCGCGGCACCTCGGGGAGCGTGATCTGCCTCTGGAGGATGTTCATGCGACCGAATCTCGGACATGGGACGACGCCGCGACAGGCCGCGGATGAAACCGCCGCGCTGGCGGCCGTGTAGCAGCAGGCAACCAGAAAGGCGGATTCATGCTGGACCGGGCCACAACGACTCCATTGCGAGCCGGGCGCGTCGGTGCCCTGGCCATGCTGGCGGCGATCTCGCTGCCGGGGTGCGCCTCGTCGCCCGAGCCGCAGCCCGATGCCGAGGAGATACCGGTCGCGGCGGAATCCCCGCCGGCTCGGCCCACGGCCGATCCTGACGAGGTCATCGCGGAGATGGACGACGAGGTCTGCAAGCGCGACGCGATGGTGACGGTGCGCGTCTACAACGAGGGCTCGCTGGCCGTGGAGCTGGCGTTCGGGGCCTACCGGCCGGCCCGCATCGCGGAAGCCTTCGAGCGCACCACTTACCAGGTCCCCCGCTCATACTTGCGCAACCCGATCGCGCTCAGGGTGGCCCGCGGAGGTCTCCAGGTGGGGCCGAACCCGCGCATCGACACCGAGCCCGTCGTCTGCAATATCGCGACGCTGGTGATCGGGGCGACCCCGCGCTACAGCGTGTTCTACGGCGACGTGATCTACGAGCCCAAGGACTTGAGGGCGGCTCGGGCCGCACAGGAAGCTGCCGACAGCGCCGCGGCGGCGGACTCAGCGCGGGCCGCTGCGGACAGCGCCGCGAAGGCACGGAAGGCCGAGCCGCCCTGGTAGGCGGCTGCCGATTTTCTCGGCTGTACGCTGTCAGAAGGGGACGGCCAGACCTCCCAGATCGCCCTTCGCCTCCGGCTCCACGAATACCCGGTTGAAGCGGGGGTCCGCCTGGCGGATCCGGCTTTCGATGCGCTCGATCGCCTGGGCGGCCGCCTCGACGTCGATCTCCGGCCGGAACTTGAGGCCGAGGTTCAGGAAGATCGCGTCGGGCCCGAGGTAAATCCCGAGGATCCTCACGATGCTCTCCACCGCTTCCTCTTCTACGCAGATCAGCTCGACCTGGCGCTGCAGGGTGTCCGTTATCGACTCGCCCACGATCAGGGCCCGCGTCTCACTGGCCAGAAAGACCGCCACGGCGCACAGGATGCCTCCGATGACGATCGATGCGGCCGCGTCGAGGACCGGAAGGTTCAGCGTGCGCGCCAGGAAGATCCCTATGAAAGCGACCACGACGCCGGCGAGAGCGGAGATGTCCTCGGCAACGGGAACGAACACCCGCGGGTCTTTGCTCTCGCGCACCCGCCGCCACAGGCTCTTCCCGCTCCCCTTGCCGCCGAGCTCCCGCAGGGCCACCCGCAGAGCGATGGCCTCCACCACGAAGGCGATCGCCAGGATCGAGTAGCTCCAGCCCACGTTGGTGGGGAGCTCCGGGTGGCCGAGGTGCTTCAAGCCCTCGTAGATGCTGAAACCACCTCCGATCCCGAACAGGATCATCGCCACGATGAGGCTCCAGAAGTAGAGCTCCCGCGAGTAGCCGAAGGGGTGCGTGCGGTCGGCGGGCTTGCGGCTGCGCCGGTTCCCGAACAGGAGGAGGGCCTGGTTCCCGGTGTCGGCCACGGAGTGGATGCCCTCGGATAGCATGGCCGAGCTTCCCGTGACGCCCGCGGCGATGAACTTGGCCACAGCGATGATCCCGTTGGCGATCATCGCGGCGACGACGGCCCGAACGCTCCCTCCTGCCATTGCCTGCCCCTGTAAAGGTGGGTCAGTCGGTTTCTTCCGCCCGCTTCAGGCGGCCGACCGCTCCTGCAATCGGCGGCGCGCCAGCGAAGCGGCGCCAATCACACCCGCCTGCGGTCCGAGCTCGGACCCTCGGAATTCCAGCCGGTCGGAGAAGATCGGTATCGTCTGCTCCCGGACCACGGACTCCACGATATCGACCAGGTGTGGATTCCCGTCGATCACCCCTCCGCCGAGCACTATGCGGCGCGGGTTCAGGACGTGCACCAGTCCGGCCAGGCCCGAGCCCAGGCAGCGGGCCGTCTCATCGAGCAGGCGCGCGGCCAGGGGATCACCATCTGCCGCGGCCTGGCTGACCACGACGGCCGTCACCTCGCCCTTCCCGGCCGCGTCCAGGATCGCCTGGCCCGCTTCCGGATCTTCGGCCACCGCCTCGCGGGCCCGCGCCGCGATCGCCCAGCCCCCGGCATAGGCCTCCAGGCAGCCCCGCCGGCCGCACGTGCACAGGCGCCCTCCCTGCACCAGCGTCGAGTGCCCGATCTCGCCGGCCACGCCCCGATCACCGGTGATCGGCAGGCCGCCGCTCACGATCCCGCCGCCCACGCCCGTCCCCACGAACAGGACCAGGAGGTCGTCCACGTCGCGGCCGGCGCCGTGGCGCCACACGCCCCAGCTGATCGCCCGCACGTCGTTCTCCACCGCCACCGGAACTCCGAGCACCTGCTCCAGGCGCTCCCCGAGCGGGAAGTCCGACCACCCCAGGTTGGGAGCCGAGCGCACGATTCCCTTCTTCGTATCCACCTGCCCGGCCACTCCCACGCCCACGGCACCTACTTCCGCGAGGTCAGGCGCGCAGGCGTGCACGCAGCGCACGATGTCCGCCACTGCCTTGGAGGGTCCGCCCTCGATGTCGGTTCCGGTCCGGTGCGATGCGGCGACCCGGCCGCGCGCGTCCACGAGCGCTGCGTGGATCTTGGTGCCTCCCAGATCCACTCCCACCGTCCATTCGGCTCCAGTTGGAGTCAAAGTGTCTTCCTGTTCGTGCGATGTGATGGTTGGCCGGCGCGAACGGGCAAGGTAGCTTACGGCGCGAGGAAATTCACCCTTCCCCGGAGCGGCCTCCCATGCGCGTTCTTACGAGTCTTCCCGTGCTCTTCTCGGTTCTTCTGGTGACAGCGTGCGGCGGCAGCGAGCCGGCCGATGGCGACGCGGCCCCGGATGACGCGGCCGCCGAGTGCTGCACGGTCACGCTGACCGCCACGGTCCCCGAGGGGACGGGAACGGTGTACGTGGCCGGGAGCGTGCCGGATCTCGGGCCGTGGGATCCATCCGGCCTCGCCATGAGCGGCGAGGGCACGGTGCGAACGGCCGAGTTCAGAGCCCCGCAGGGCGACTCTCTCGAGTACAAGTTCACGCTCGGAACATGGGGCAACGAGGCGCTGGACGCGGAGGGCCGGGTGCCGGGCAACCACGTGCTCGTGGTGGACGGGGACGTGGAGGCGTCGCACGAGATCCCGGCCTTCAGGGACCCCGCGGCCTGGATCGAGGACTGGGAGGGCTCCGGAGTCGAGGGCACACTGGTCTACTGGACCGACGTCGAGTCCGAGTTCCTCGGGCCCGAGCGGCACGTCGAGGTTTGGCTCCCGCCCGGGTACGACGCGGACGGCACGGCACGCTATCCGGTCCTCTACATGAGTGACGGCCAGAACCTGTTCGACCCGCGGATCGCCAACACAGGCGTGGACTGGGGCGTGGACGAGTCGATCACCCGGCTCTCGGCGGCGGGCGTGATTCCGCCGGTCATCGTGGTCGGAGCGTGGAGCACGGATCAGCGCGGGCCTGAGTACTCGCCGTGGTACGGGGCGTCCCAGTTCGCGCGCTTCCTCATCGAAGAGCTGATGCCGCGCGTGAACGCCGAGTTCCGCACGGCCACGGGGCCGGAGAATACGGCGGTCATGGGATCGTCCATGGGCGGTCTGCTCTCCTTCTACCTCGTCATGAATCACCCGGACGTGTTCGGCAGCTGCGGCTGCGTATCCACGCACTTCCCGCTCTCCGAGGCCGTCTGGAACCAGGTCGGATACGGCGAGGGCGCTGAGGCGCCGGACGAGACGCCGTACGTTCTCCTCGACATCGAGGCCGGGATGACGGTGCCCGAAGGCGTGCGCATGTGGTTCGACTACGGCTCCCAGGGCCTGGACGCCATGTATGGGCCCACGCACGCCGCGGTGCGCGAGTGGCTCCTCGGCCAGGGCCTGGCGGAAGGGACGGACTTCGTGATCCGAGAGTACGTCGGTGCGGACCACAACGAGGCGTCGTGGCGGGCCCGTCTCGATGATCCGATGAGGTTCCTGTTCGGGCAGGAGACGGACTGGAACGACCCGGAGGTCCTTACGGGAGAGTAGCCCTCATGGCGTATAATCGACATTAGATATATGCTAGTAAGGCGTTTGATATGAATAAACTAGTAGCGTTCTTTGCGGTCAGCGGGCTGGCTGTCGTTTCTGGCTGTTCTTCCCCAACGGCACCGCCGGCGCCCGTCCAGCCGGGCAGCGCTGCGTGGCTGGACCGCGGCGTGTGCTACGAGATCTTCGTGCGCTCGTTCTACGACAGCGACGGGGACGGAATCGGCGACCTAGAGGGCCTGATCCAGAAGCTCGACTACGTGAACGACGGGGACCCGGCGACGACGGATGACCTGGGCGCCACCTGCATCTGGCTCATGCCCGTGGCGGAGTCGCCGAGCTACCACGGATACGACGTCACGGACTACTACGCGGTCGAGCCAGACTACGGTACGAACGACGACTTCCGCCGCTTCACGGACGAGGCTCACCGGCGCGGGATCAAGGTCCTCGTGGACATGGTGATCAACCACAGCTCGGACGAGCACCCGTTCTTCCAGGAAGCGCTGAACGATCCGGCCTCACCGTACCGCTCGTGGTACCGATTCTCCCCTGCCCCGGGGCCGAACAACGAGTGGGGCGACAACAACTGGCGGAAGTCGCCGGTGCGGGACGAGTACTACTACGGCTTCTTCTCCCACCGCATGCCGGATCTCAACTGGGGGCATCCTTCCGTCCGCGACGAGATGAACCGGGTGGCGTCGTACTGGCTGGGGGATATGGGGGCCGACGGGCTGCGGCTCGACGCCGTGTGGCACCTCATGGAGGGAGAGGACGGACAGGCGGGGCACGCGCCCCGCACTCACGAGATGTTGCACGAGTACGGTGAGTACGTCCGCTCGGAGCACCCGGATTCGTACACGCTGGGGGAGGTCTTCGACGGTTCGGACGCCATCTTCGCCTACTATCCTGACCAGCTCGACGCGTACTTCGCGTTCGGGGTGTCGGGCGCGATCCTGCAGGCGGTACAAACGGGGGGCGGTTCGGGTCTCCTCGACGCGGCCCTTCGCATGCAGGGCCAGGTCCCGAACCACCGGTACGCCCCGTTCCTCAGGAACCACGATCAGACGCGCACCCTGACGGTCCTCGGCGGTGACGTGGCGCGCGCGAAGCTGGCCGCGACGCTGCTTCTCACCCTCCCCGGCGTGCCGTTCATCTACTACGGGGAGGAGCTGGGGATGCAGGGCGACAAGCCGGATCCGCGGCTACGGACTCCGATGCCGTGGAGCGCCGCCCCGGCGGGCGGTTTCACGACCGGCGCTCCCTGGGAGCCGATGCAGGAGGGCTGGGAGACCGCGAACGTCGAAGCGCTGGGCGGCGACGAGGCGTCGATTCTCAACCTGTACCGCAAGCTCATCCGGCTGCGTCAGGAGTACTCGGTGCTCGGCGCGAAGGCCGAGCTGGTGCCGGTGCAGGCGAGCCACCCCTCGGTGGTCGCCTATCTCAGGCAGAAGCCGGACAGCGCGGCTCTCGTGGTGGCCAATCTGAGCGAGGAGGCGCTGAGCGACGTGACCCTGTCGGTGGCGGCGTCGTTTCTTCCGCCCGGGGGAGAACTCTTCGCCACGCTGCTCCTGCGCGGCGGGCAGGCGAGAATGCTACTGGATACGGACCAAAACGGAGGTTTCACGGACTACGAGCCGATCGAAGTCCTCGAGCCGCTGGGCGCCTATGTGATTGGGCTGTCGGCCCGCGACTAAAGGCGAGCGGCTTTCCTTGCCCTGGAGGGCGTATGGTCAATCAGCATCTCCCGGACCTGTTCCGGATGTTCTACCCGCTGAGCGGGGCTGAGCAGCGCCACTGGGCCGAGCTGCTCTCTCTTCCCGACGATGAGTACGTGTCGGCTTTGAATGAAGAAGCTCTTGAGCGGGGCCTGCAGCAGGAGACTCTGGACGACGCCGTGGCGTGGTCGGACGTGGAAGGACCCCAGCTGATGCTGCTCTTTCGCGTATCGAACCCGCGCGATCTGTCGGCCGTGCGGAAGGTCTACGACACGATCGCGGCCAACCAGGCGCCGCTGGCCTACACCTTTGTCAACCAGGTCCCGGACGGACCGGACACCTGGGACATCTTCCACATGTCGAAGCTGACCTACCTGGCTCACTGCAACCGGGTCGCGGGACCCGGCTCCGGGGACGACCAATGAATCGACTGCTGCTGCTCGGGCTGGCCATGGGCGCTCTCGGAAGTTCAGGGAACCTGCTTGCGCAGGAGGCGGGCAGTGGCGACGTCCCGGTCACCGTGGACGATGCCGGGGTCATGCGCTGGGCGGCGGACGGCGAGGAAGTGGCTCTGTTCGGCGTCAATTACTCCACCCCGTTCGCCCACGCGTACCGCGCTCACCAGCGGCTCGGCGTCGATCACAGGCGGGCCATCGATGCCGACGTTCTGCACCTGCAGCGCCTGGGCCTCGACGCGTATCGGATCCACGTCTGGGACCGCGAGGTCAGCGACCGCCTGGGCAACCTGGTCGAGAACGAACACCTGGACCTCTTCGACTACCTGCTGTCCCGTCTTGCGGCGCGGGGGATCAAGGTCCTGCTCACGCCGATCGCCTGGTGGCCGGCCGGCTATCCGGAGCCCGATCCGGGCTCTGAGGGCTTCGCGGAGGGCTACAGCAAGGAGGACATGAGCACCGACCGGCGGGTGCGGCGGGCGCAGGCGAACTACCTGGCCCAGTTCGCGTCGCACCGGAACCCGTACACCGGACTCACCTACGCCGAGGACCCGAACATCATCGCGTTCGAGATCTTCAACGAGCCGCGCCACCCGGCGGGTCCGGAGGAGACGACGCGC
>JAMJQR010000168.1 GCA_023554335.1 Candidatus Benthicola marisminoris | reverse complement strand
AGCATCTTCACGGCGCGTCTCAATCTGCCCCAGTCGGACTACGAGGACGCGGCGGCTCGCACGGCTTTCTACCGCGAATTCCTCCAGCGCCTGCAGGTCACTCCGGGCGTCGAGGCCGCCACGCTCTCGGACGGTCTGCCTGCGCGCGGAAACGGAATGCGGGTCTTCGAGATCGAGGGCGGCGAGTATCCCACGGAGCGCGACTACCCGAGCGCCCGCGAGGGAATCGTCACTCCCGGTTACTTCGCCACGTTCGAGACGCCGATTCTCGACGGACGCGCCTTCGAGTTCTCGGACACGAAGGACAACCTCCCCGTCGCGCTCGTGAACCAGAGCTTCGCAAGAGAGTTTTTCGAGGGAGACGAACCGCTCGGCAAACGGTTCCGCATACGCCAGGGCGACGACGTGTACGACTGGATGACCGTGGTCGGCGTGGTGCCGGACCTCAAGATGGAGGGAATCGGGAACAACAACGAGAGCCCGGCCGGCTACTACGTGGCGGTGGATCAGTTCGCCGAGATCCTCGGAAACACGGTGAGCGTGGGAGTGCGCACGGCGGGCGACCCCGGAGGCATGGCGTCGCGGGTGCGAGAGACCGTGGCCACCATGGACCCGAATCTGCCCATCTACGACGCGCTGCCGATGCAGCAGGTAATCGACCAGCAGACCTGGTTCTACCGGACGTTCGGGGCGCTCTTCATGGTGTTCGGATTCGTGGCCCTTTTCCTGGCCGCCGTCGGACTGTACGGCGTGATGTCGTTCAGCGTCAGCCAGAGGACGAGGGAGATGGGCATCCGCATGGCCCTCGGTGGTGACAACGGGCGCCTGATCCTTCTTGCCATGCGCCGCGGCATGCGGCAGCTGGCCATCGGGATCACCCTCGGGATCGGACTCGCCGCCCTGGCCACCCGGCCCCTGCAGATCATCCTGTACGAGGTGGACGCGAGGGATCCCGTGATCTTCGGAGGCGTGGTGCTGGCCCTGGCTTTGGTCGGGCTGCTCGCGACGTACCTCCCGGCCCGCCGGGTGAGCCGGATTCATCCGGCGGAGGCGCTGTCTCCCGGTTGATTCAGCTCCGGTCGTAGACCCGCATGAAGGCGATCGTCCGCGGCAGGCGGTCGCCTTCCAGCCGGGTGAGCACATGCAGGCGCCCGGTTCCCTCCTGGACCGTGTACCGCTCGGTCAGGCGAATCCCGCCGTCGAGACTGCGCTCCACGTACAATCGGCCCTCCTCCCACCACGACCGATACTCGATCGTTCGCTCCTCGTCGAGCTGGACCTTCTGCCCCCGGCCATCCGTGTGAAGCTCGAGCTCCCGGTCCGGATACAGGATGGTGATCGTGGAGTCGGTGAACGTCATCTCGAATCCTTCTACCGCTCGCCGCACGGGATCGAAGGGGGTGCTTCCCTCCGGTGGTTGGCCGCCGCGCCGCACTCCGGGCGGCGGCTGAGCCCCGCGCACGTTCGCCAGCTGCTCCTCCGGATCGTCGCTGAGCGCCACGTTGAGGGTCCAGGCCCCTTCGGCTGACGGCTGCGGCACCCCTGCCGCCCCCTCTTCCTGCGCCGCGGCGTGCGCCGGTGCCATGAGACCCGCGAGCGCAACGGCGGCTACGAGGGCCCGAATCCAGCCTTTCCACATCTCGCTCTTCCTCCGATTCGAGACTTCAAGGGACGCAATAGTAAGACGTCGTCGTCGTGCCGCCTATTCCGGCCTCTGAATGACTGCTGAGCGGACCCCCCTGTCGGCACGGGTTATGCACGCTACGGGGCGGTATTCGATGCCAACCAGAACGGAGGCTATCGGGTTTGAGTACTGCGGCATGTGCCATTTGTGGGCAACCGGCTGCGCCAAGTAGGCGTTACTGCGAGAGTTGCGACTTCCAGGCTCGTCCTCGAAGCGCAAAGGACGATCCGGTGCAACTTGCAAAAGTCCGTGCTGCTTCCGGCAACCGTTTTGCCGAAGTGCGCATTTTCCTTGGAGTCTTCGTCGTAGCCGCCATCACGACCACCGCCCTCGGGATGGGAGGCACGATGGGCTTCGACGGCATTCGCGCGAGCCTGGGGCTCGTTCCCGTGGAACAGGTCGCGGCCGCCGACTGGGGCGAGGTCCGCTGGGTTCACACGACGTCTCGCATTCGAGCGGAGCGCACTACGAAGAGCGAAGTCGTGGGACGCCTGAAGCCGGGCGACAGCGTGCGGGTCGACTTCGCCTCCGAAGGGTGGTACGCCGTCTTTCCCGAGACCACCCCGGACCGGACGGAAGACCTCGCGGTGGGATACGTGTACGGCAAGCTCCTGAAGAAGGAGCCACCTCCGGACGTGACCCTGCCGCTGGTCCGGATTCTCCCCTAGCCGGCCGACGCCCGCAAACGCCGCCACGTCCACAGGGTGACGCCGGTAAGGAAGAGGGCCAGCCCAGGCACGCCGAGGGCGAACGAAGCGAACGTCCACGCGTAGTACGCCGCCTCACTTCCCGCCGCCTGGTGCCAGACCCACGTGAGCGCTGGAAGAGCCAGAAATCCGAGACCGATCTGGGTGAGCAGACGCGGCCCCCTGCGATCAAGACTCTCTCCGTCGCCCGCCGTGCCCATGCCCGTGGCCGTCCAGCACAGGAGAAGCCCGAAAGTGACCAGCGCGGGACCCTCGAACATCCAGCCATCCAGAGAAGCGCCCGTCCCGGGCTCGAGCACCTTCCACGTGGCGAGCAGGCCGATGCCCGTGATCGCGAGTCCGGCGAGTCCGGTCGTCCAGCGAATCCACGGCCGCATGTGAGTCCTCCGGTGTCGTAGGCACCCGGGCGCTGAACCCAAGCTAACCGCGGGAAGGCGGGGGCTCCAGACGGGCCGCGGAACCCTGCCACGTGTCGCGGGTTTCCGGTTGCAGTGGCCAGCCCCTCGGCGGGGCGGCTCGAACCGCCAACTCGGCCCGGACTCGTGAGCATGCGAAAGACGCTCCTGGTATTCTCGCTGGTCCTCTTGGCCGCCTGCGGCTCGGATGATCCGTTCCAGGTCCCCGATCTACCCTCCGATGTGGGCGTCGCCGGCGACGGCACGCTGGCGGAAGTGCTCGAGCCCATTCGCGCTGGCTGGAACGTCCCCGCCGTGGGCGCCGTGCTCATTCATGAGGGCCAGGTTGCCGAATCGGCGGTCACCGGGCAGCGGGCGCGCGGCTCATTGGCGCAGGCCACGAACGGTGACCTGTGGCACCTCGGCTCGTTGACGGTCGGTATGGCGGCCACGCTGGCCGGTGTTCTGGTGGAGGCGGGTGAGATCGAGTGGACCACGACCGTGGACCAGGCGCTCTCCGCGATCTCCCCCCTGATCCGGGACGAGTTCAGAGATGTTTCGCTCGCGGAGCTGTTGTCTCACACCTCGGGCCTCACCGCGGACATCACGAACACGGTGTGGTGGAACACCCGGCCGCACAACGACGATCTCCCGGGCCAGAGGCTGGCGTGGTCCCTGGAGCTCATGCAGAACCAGGCCGGCGCCCAGCGCGGCGAGTTCCTGTACACGAACGGAGGCTACGTCGTGGCGGCGGCCATGTTGGAGCAGGTGATGGACGAGAGCTGGGAGTCGATGATGGCCTCGCGCGTGTTCGCGCCGCTCGGTATGACGAGCGCCGGCTTCGGCGCCCCGGGAACCGCGGGCACGCTCGACCAGCCGCGCGGTCACAGACTGACCGCCGGGACGTACTCGCCGGTGGAGCCCGGTCCGGACGCGGACAGTCCTCCGGCGCTGGGACCCGCCGGCAGAGTCCACATGACCCTCGCCGACTACGCGCGCTTTGCCATCCAGCACATCGCCGGGGAGCAGGGGGTCGACGGCCTCGTATCTGCAGCTACGTTCCAGCGGCTGCACCAGAGAGCGCCGGACACGGCATACGCCCTGGGCTGGGGCCTCGCGGTGCGGAGCTGGGCGGGTGGGGTCGCCCTCCAGCACGAGGGCAGCAACTTCCTCTGGTACGCCAACGTGTGGCTCGCGCCGGAGCGCGACTTCGGCATGCTGGCGGTGACTAACGCCGGCGAGGACCGGGGCTTCGGAGCAACGGAGGCAACGATCACCGCCCTGAGGGAGAGGTTCGAGGCCGCGAACGGTCCGTGAGTCGGGCCGGGTAGCGACCTCGGTACAAAGAGCAAGCGGGCGGGGTCTAATGGCCCCGCCCGCTTTCGGCATTCTGGTCACGCGGTGGCGAGTCAGGCGCCCCGCGCCCCGCGTGCGCCACGGCCTGCACGCTGGCCCGCACCCTGCCGGCTGCCCATCTGCCGCAGCGAGTCATGCAGGATCCAGATCTCCTGCTGCTCGTCATCCAGGATCTGCCACAGCGCCTCCCGATGCGCTTCCCTCCGCTGCTCGGCCTCCTCAGCGGAAGACGGCCGGCCCTCCCCGCGAGTCGACTCGCGCAGAGCCTCGAGGGCCGCGACCTGGTCCGACGAAAGGCCGAGCGCCTCGACCATCGCCTCGTGAGCCGCCTCACGACGGTCCTGCCACTCGTCGCGGTTCTGCTCCCTCCGGTCCCCGGCCTCCTCACGCCGGGCCTCGGCTTCGGCCCGGTGGGCCTCGAGTGCCGCGAGCTGCTCCTCGGTGAGGATCGCAGAGACCTCCGCGTGCATGGCGTCCCTGAGATCCTCCATCCGAGCGCGGGCTTCCTCCTGGGAGAGGCTGCCGTCACGCACCGCCTCGCGGATTTCTCTCATCTGGGGACCGTAGGACTCGCGGATCGCCTCCAGCTGGGCGCTCTGCTCGTCAGTCAGGTCCGGGATCACGTCCCCTCTGTCTCCTCTGTTACCGCGTGCGCGTTCGCCTCCGGATGGATCGCCCCGGCGAGCACGGGTACGCATTTCCGAACGCTTCTGCGAGACGCGCTCCTCGATCGCGGCGATCTGCTCCGAGGTCAGTATACCCTGGAGCTCAGCAGCCGCGGCCCAGAGAGCCCCCGGCTCGCGGCCCTGGTCGCGGTAGGCCTCCACGATCTCTCGGACCGCCGCCGCCTGCTCGTCGGTGAGCCCGAGACCGTCCGTGAAATCACCCACCACCACGGAGCCGGCGGCGTCTGCCGTCTCGGCCGCCTGGCTCAGGCTGTCCAGCTCCGTGGGCGTGCCATCGCAGGCCGCGAGCCAGCCCGCCATCACCATCACGAACCCTGTGGCGACCGCGGCCCGGCCGGCGCGCCAGCCCCCTCGTCCCGTGCGATTACGCATTCTCCACCTCCATGGTGCGCTCGACCGGACACGCCGGTCGTTCAGTTCGTCCGCAGGCACCCGTGCCTCCGCGACTGCACCTTAGACGGCGCTCGC
>JAMJQR010000167.1 GCA_023554335.1 Candidatus Benthicola marisminoris | reverse complement strand
AACTCCGCGCAGACGACCGGCCGAATGACCGCGCCGCCGAAAAAGAATGCGAGTCGCGGAGGGGCGACTCGCAGCGCGGTGAAAAGGTAGCCCATCGACCGGTGGAGTCAACCTCGCGGGCTACCAGCCGACGGCTTCCTCGCTGTCCTCGTCCGGCGCGATGTACCCGTCGAACTCGTCCTCCCAGTCGTCATCTCCGAACTCGAGCTCGTCCGGTGCGTCGAGGTCGTCGAGATCGTCAAGATCGTCCCAGTCTTCGGCTTCTTCCTCATCCTCGAAGATCGCCTCATCAGGGTCGAGCTCGACCTGCGCCCACGGCATCACCGGCTCACGCTCCAGCGCACCCGGGAGGGAGAGCGTGGAAACTGGCATGGACCTTCCTCCTTCATGGCTCACGGTTCATCAGGGCCGCCGATCCGCCGCTTATTAAAAAAGCGCCGGCTCCGTGTCAAGAGCCGGCGCGGCACGCCAGAAAGGGAGGCGACGGGACGAGACGCCATCGTCTGCTAACGGCCCGGTTCAGGCGCCCGAAACGGCCCGCCGATCCCGCTTTCGTTCGTGGCTCGTGAGCATGCGCTTCCGGAGGCGGATGGCGTCCGGCGTCACCTCCACCAGCTCGTCGTCGCGGATGAACTCGAGCGCGTATTCCAGGGTGATCTCACGGGCGGGCTCCAGGATGATCGCCTCGTCCGCGCCTGAGGCACGGACGTTCGAGAGCTTCTTGCCCTTGATGACGTTGACCTCGAGATCGTTGTCCCGCGCATGCTCGCCCACGATCATGCCGTTGTACACGGCCTCCGTCGGACGCACGAAGAGAGTGCCCCGCTCCTGCAAGTTGAACAGGGAGTAGGCCGTCGCTACGCCCTCCATCATCGAGACGAGAGCCCCGGTCGTCCGGACCTCCAGCTCGCCGGCCCACGGTCCGTAGCGATCGAACTGCCGGTGAAGCGTCCCTTCGCCGCGCGTCTCGGTGAGAAACTCGGACCGGTAGCCGGTCAGGGCACGCGACGGAACGGAGAACCGGAGGCGCACCATGCCGCCATCCCCTTTCTCCATGTCCACCATGTCACCCTTACGTTCTCCCAGACCGCTCATCACGACCCCGATCATGCCCTCGGGTACATCGGCCACCACCTCCTCGTACGGCTCCTCGATCCCGCCATCTTCGCCCAGGTGCGTGATCACGTGCGGACGGGAAACGCTGAACTCGTATCCCTCCCTCCGCATCGTCTCCATCAGGATGGACAGGTGCAGCTCGCCCCGACCCGACACGCGGAAACGGTCGGGCTCATCTGTCTCCTCTACACGGAGCGCCACGTTGGACTGCACCTCGCGGAACAAGCGCTCCCGAAGCTGCCGTGAGGTCACGAAGCGGCCGGACCGACCTGAGAAGGGAGACGTGTTGGGGCGGAATTCCACCGACAGCGTCGGCGGCTCCACCGCGATGCCCTCCATCCGGATCGGCGCGTCGGGATCGCACAGAGTGGAGCCGATCTCGGCCGCCTCGATCCCCGCGATCGCCACGATCTGGCCGGCCCGGGCCTCCGGGACCTCCACGCGGGCCATTGCCTCGTATGCGTAGATTTTGGGGATGCGGACGGCGGCGTCCGGAGAGTCGGACTCCAACCCCCACACGGCCACCGTCTCTCCCTCGCGGACCACGCCGTTCTCCACCCGGCCGATCGCCATCCGGCCCAAATACGGGGAGTAGTCGAGGGTCGAGACCAGGAGCTGGAACGGAGACCCGGGCAGACCGTGCGGGGCCGGCACCGAGTCCACCACCGCCCGGAACAGGGGAGCCAGGTCCTCGCCGATCTCCGAAGGCTCGGTGGACGCCCAGCCATCGCGCGCGGATGCGTACAGGAAGGGGGCATCAAGCTGCTCGTCCGTCGCCTCCAGCTCCATCAGCAGCTCCAGCACCTCGTCGTGCACCCGTTCGGGATCCGAGTCCGGCCGGTCCACCTTGTTGATGATGATCACGGGGTGCAGGCCGAGCTCCAGGGCCTTCCGCGTGACGAACCGGGTCTGCGGCATCGGCCCCTCGAACGCGTCCACCAGAAGCAGCACGCCGTCCACCATCCGGAGGATCCGCTCCACCTCGCCCCCGAAGTCCGCGTGTCCCGGAGTGTCCACGATGTTGATCTTCACCCCGCCGCCGCCCGGAGCGTCCCACCGGACCGAGGCGTTCTTCGAGAAGATCGTGATGCCACGCTCTTTTTCGAGGGGATTCGAGTCCATCACTCGCTCCTCCACGCGCTGGCCTTCCCGGAACGATCCGGTCTGCCGCAGCATCTGGTCCACGAGAGTGGTCTTCCCGTGGTCCACGTGGGCGATGATGGCGATGTTCCTGATGGAGTCCAATGGACCTCGATTCTCGTCAAATGTGGTGGCTCGAACGCGGCTCGTCGGGGCGCCCGACGTACCTCGCGACCGCCCGCTTACCCGCCGGTTTCGGGAAAGTTCGCGAACCGTGACCCGGGGCCGTTGCTGTCGGTCCAAGGGCCGGGGTAGTTTGGCAATCCGAACCGCGTCGCACCACTTCCACCGGCGGACGGACCATGACGAGCGAGCGCCGAAATCGCAGAATCCGGGGACCCGGGGGTCTCCTCCTGGCCGCCGTGTGTGGCGCCCTGGGCCTCGCGGCCTGTGGTCTTCCGTCCGCCATGGGCGAGGCCAATTCGCTGATCCTCGTCGCCGACGACGAGGTGTGGATCGAGGTCGAAGAGGACACATACCGGGCCCTCGAGCGCACCACGTACACGACCCGCGACGAGAAGATCTTCAACGTCACGCAGACGGACCCGGGCTCCCCTGAGATCGGTGAGCTCCTCCTATGGCGGCAGGTTCTGGTGTTCGGCACGCCGGACGATCCCCGCGTGCAGATGATCGCGTCGAAGGTGGACCGCGCTTCGGTCCAGCCGGGAGACGTGGTGCAGGCCTCGAACGTCTGGGCCCGCGGCCAGCTCGCCACCGCCGTCGTCCTGGAGCCGGGCCGCGAAGTGGAGTCGTGGCGCGAACACCTGCCCGGGCTCTCCGAGCACCTGGAGCAGCAGTTCCGGGACTACGTCCTCAACCGGATGTTCGTCTCCGGCGTGGACACGGCGACGAGCGACTTCCTGAGAGAGAATTTCGGGTTCACGATGGAGATCCCGCGCGTGTACCAGCGCGTCGACCGCGAAGGTGGCGTGGTCCTGATCCGGAACGACAATCCCGACCCGAGCGAGCTGATCCGCTCGATACTCGTTCAGCGCGGGGCAGCCGTCGATACGATGTCGCCGTCCATGGTGTACCTGTGGCGCGTGGCGGTCGACGATTCGCAGTACAACGTGCCGCAGGACTTCGACGTGATCGCGGGCAGCGGCCGGAGCTTCGACCTCAACGGATCCGAGGCCGTGGAAGGCCGCGGAATCTGGACGGACCGGGGCACCTACCCGGCGGCCGGCCCCTTCATCGGCCGGGCCGTGCGCTGCGGCGACGGCGTGATCTACTTCGACGCCTGGCTCTACTCACCGAACCCGCGCCGCAGCAAGTACGAGTACATGATGCAGCTGGAGCAGATACTGGACTCGTTCCAGTGCGTCCGTTGACCGACCTCGAAACCCGAAGAGAAAGCGCCTGACTGCCTGATGTCGTTCGTCCACCTGCACTGCCACAGCGAGTACTCGCTCCTCGACGGGGCCAACCGGATCGACGACCTGATCGACCAGGCCGTCCGCATGAACATGCCGGCGCTGGCCATCACGGATCACGGCAACCTCCACGGCGCCTGGGAGTTCCAGGAGAAGGCCAGGAAGAAGAAGCTGAAGCCGATCCTGGGATTCGAGGCCTACGTGGCCTACGGCGATCGGCGGCAGAAGGAACGGCCCAAGGACGCTCCGGCGGAGTACGCGCACCTGGTGGTCCTGGCGCGGGACCTCACAGGGTACCGGAACCTCGTGAGGCTCTCGTCACGAGGGTACACGGAGGGGTTCTACCGCAAGCCTAGGCTGGACCACGAGATCCTGGCCGAACACAACGAAGGCCTGGTCGTCCTGAGCGCGTGTCTCTCCGGCGAGGTGGCCAAGAACCTCCAGCTCGGACGATACGACCGCGCAAAGGAGGCGGCGGAGTTCTACGCACGGACCTTCCCGGACCGGTACTACCTGGAGGTGCAGGACCACGGCATCGAGGGACAGGACCAGGTCAACGCCGGCGTGTTTCAGCTGGCCGACGAGCTCGGCCTTCCGGTCGTCCTCACGAACGACGCGCACTACCTGCGTCGTGAGGACGCCGACATGCACGACACGCTGCTGTGCATCGGTACGGGCGTCCTGAAGAGCGATCCCGAGCGTCTCTCGTTCGACGGCCAGGAGTCCTACTTCAAGTCGGCCGACGAGATGGCGGAGCTATTCCCTGACCGGCCGGAGCTGCTTTCCAACACGGTGGCGATCGCCGAATCCTGCGACATCCAGTTCGAGAAGAAGCACCATCTGCCCGGCTTTCCGGTCCCCGAGGAGTTCGAGACGGACATGGCCCACCTCCGGCACCTGACGGAGGAAGGCGCCCGCGAGCGCTACGGGGATCCACTGCCACACGCGGTCCGGGAGCGTCTCGACTACGAGCTCGGCGTTATCGCGAAGACGGGGTACGCCGGGTACTTCCTCATCACGTGGGACTTCTGCCGGGCTGCCAGGGAGTTGGACATTCCCGTCGGCCCGGGGCGCGGCTCCGCTGCCGGCTCCATCGTGGCGTACGCGCTTCGGATCACGGACGTGGACCCGCTCGAGTTCGACCTCCTGTTCGAGCGATTCCTGAATCCCGAACGGGTGTCCATGCCGGACATCGACATCGACTTCTGCTACGAGGGCCGCGGTCGGATCATCGAATACGTGCGCGAGAAGTACGGCGCCGATTCCGTTGGCCAGATCATCACGTTCGGGACGATGCAGGCTCGGGCCGCGGTGCGGGACGTGGGAAGGGTGCTCGAGTTCACTCCGGGCGAGCAGGACAAGCTGGCGAAGCTGATTCCGAACACGCCCGGCTTCTCCCTCTCGATCAGCGAGGCCGTGGAGAAGGTCAAGGAGCTCAAGGATCTCTACAAGAGCGATCCCCGAGCCCGGCAGCTGCTCGACTACGGGAGCGCGATCGAGGGACTCTCCCGGCACGCGTCCGTGCATGCGGCCGGGGTGGTGATCGCCCCGGGCCCGCTCGACGAATACGTGCCGGTGTGCCGCGACGCAAAGAACGGCGGCCAGGTCATCACCCAGTACGACATGGTCGCGCTGGAGAAGGCCGGGATGCTCAAGATGGACTTCCTCGGCCTCCGCACCCTGACCGTGATCCACGACGCGGAAGGCGCGATCCGGCGCCGCCACGGAGTGGTGATCGAATGGGATGAGATCGGCCTGGACGACCCGGCGGTGTACGAGATGCTGGCGTCCGGAGGCACCCGCGGCGTGTTCCAGTTCGAGTCCTCGCTGGCCACGGAGAAACTTCGCGCCATGCGCTGCGACCGGTTCGACGACCTGATCGCGGTGAACGCGCTCATCCGGCCCGGGCCACTGGACACGGGCATGACGGACGTGTTCATCCGGCGGAAGCGCGGCTTCGAGCCAGTCGACTACCCGGTCCCCCAGCTCGCGGAGGTGCTCGACACCACGTACGGCGTCATCACCTACCAGGAGCAGGTGATGCGGGTCGCCAACGTGCTCGCCGGCTTCTCGCTCGCCGAAGCGGACGTGCTCCGCAAAGCGGTGGGAAAGAAGGACGCCGCGCTGACCAAGAAGGTGCTGAACGAGTTCCAGGCCCGGGCGGTGGAACGGGGCACGCCGAAGAAGAAAGCCGCCGAAATCGCCGACCTGATCCGCACCTTCGGCCGCTACGGGTTCAATAAGGCTCACTCCGTCGCCTATGCGCTGATCTCGTACCGTACCGCCTGGCTTCGCAAGCACTACCCGGCGGAGTTCATGGCGGCCCTCCTCAGCTCGATCATCGACAACACCGACAAGGTCGTCCAGTACATCACGACCGCGCGTTCGATGGGGCTCGAGGTCCTTCCGCCGAGCGTCACGGAATCCCGCTACAAGTTCACGGTGGTGGACGATCGGCGGATCCGATTCGGCCTCGGAGCGATCAAGGGCGTGGGCGAGTCGGCGATCCGTTCGATCATCGAAGCGCGGGAGGTGCGGCCGTTCGAGTCGCTGTTCGATTTCTGCCAGCGCATCGACCTGAGGCTCAACAACAAGCGGGTGCTCGAGTGCCTGATCGCCTCGGGAGCGCTGGACGAGTTCGGCGAGCGGGGCTCGATGAAGGCCGGCCTGGAGACCGTCCTCTCGGAAGCCCAGCTGCGCCAGCGCGAGCGGGACACCGGTCAGGAGTCGCTGTTCGGCGGAACGCTGGCGACCGAGAGGCCGGAGCCCCGGCTCCCGCACGTGGCGCCTCTCACGGAGGCGGAGCGGCTTAAGGACGAGAAGGCGGTGCTCGGCTTCTACATTTCAGGCCATCCGCTCGAACGGCACCGGGACCTGGTGGAAATGTTCGCTCTCGAGGCAAACACCTCCACGATTCCCCAGCTCAGGGACCGCAGGGTGGAGCTGGCCTGTGTGGTCACGTCCATGAGCGTCAACGTCGGTCGCAGCAGCGGGAAGGAGTACTGCAAGCTCACGGTCGAGGACTTCCACGGCACCGCGTCGGCCATGGTCTTCGGCGACGTCTGGCTGGAGACCCGGGGTTTGTTCGCCGAAGATGCCCCCGTGCTGATCGAGGGAATGGTCTCCGCGAATTCGCGAGATGAAGAGAATCCCCCCATCTTTGTCGATTCGGTCCGCCTGCTTCAAGGACTGGACGCGAGCGGCGGAGTGGCCGTGTGCATAGATCTCCGCGAAGGAGACGAGGCCCATCCCGGGGAATTCCGAAGCGTTCGCCAGGTGCTGGAGGCGTCGCCCGGAGCCGGAGCCCTGTATCTGCGCTGGCATCCCGAGGGCAACGGGGTGGAGCCGCCGATGCTCGCGTCGAGCACCCTGAGGGTCGAGCCGTCCGCGGCTCTTCTGGCGGACCTTAGGGCCCTGATGGGCCGGGAACGGGTACACCTGATTCGCGGATAGAACGATGAGCGGAGAGTCTCAAGAGACCATTTCTGACATGCAGAAGCATCTCGCGGAGCTGCGCGCGATGGCCGAGCAGCGGGGCATCGACGTGAGCGACGAGATGCGCGAACTGGAGCGCCGTATCGAGAACTCAGAACCCGCCGAGCAGACCCGGTACGATCGAGTCCAACTGGCACGCCACCAGGAACGGCCGTTCACCCTGGACTACATCCGGATCATGTGCGACGACTTCGTCGAGCTGCACGGCGACCGGAAGTTCAGGGACGATCCGGCCATCGTGGGCGGCTGGGCGACTCTCGATGGGCGATCCGTCATGATCCTGGGACACCAGAAGGGTCGTGACATGAAGGAGAATCTGCACCGGAACTTCGGCTCGCCGCATCCCGAGGGGTACCGGAAGGCCGAGCGGCTGATGAAGATGGCCGAGAAATTCGGGCGGCCGGTCGTCACGCTCGTGGACACGCAGGGCGCCTATCCCGGGATCGGAGCGGAGGAACGGGGTCAGGCGGAGGCGATCGCCCGCAACCTGTTCGTCATGGCCGGCCTCGAGGTCCCGATCATCGCGTGCATCATCGGAGAAGGTGGAAGCGGCGGAGCTCTCGGCATCGCCGTGGCGGACCGCGTGCTGATGATGGACAACGCGATCTACTCGGTCATCTCGCCGGAGGGCTGCGCCGCGATCCTGTGGCGAAGCCGTGACATGGCGTCGGACGCGGCCGAGGCGCTGAAGCTCACGGCGCCCGATCTCGCCGATTCGGGAATCATCGATGAAGTGATTCGGGAACCGGCGGGCGGTGCCCATCTCGAGCCGGAGGGGGCGGCCCTGGCCCTCAAGGACGCCATCGTCAGGAATCTCAACGAGATCCAGGGCCTCGACCCGGAGCAGCTGGTCGCAGCGCGGCGGGAGAAGTACTACGCCATGGGCGCCTGGGAAGACACGCCGGCGGATGGCTGACGACCGCCGCCGGTCGCGCGGCCGGCGCGGAGCGGGAGGCCGACCTGTGCCCGCGCATCGCGCGCCCCAGCCCGTGTCTTCGGCCGGCGGGCCGAGGCCTGTCGGCTCCGGTCGGGTATTCCAGATCGTCCAGGTGATGTTCAGGGGGGTCCGCTCCGAGTACTACAGCTATCGGGGAGACGTCCCGCTCGCGGCCAACGAGTACGTGATCGTGGAAGCGGATCGGGGCCAGGATCTGGGCTGGGTGCGCCGCACGGCCGACGGCGAAACCCACAGCTGCGACGGTGGGTGCGACCATGCGCATCACGGTCCGGTCATTCCTCCCGCGCGCAAGATCCTGCGCCGTGCATCTCCCGCGGACGTCGAGCGGAGAATCAAGCTCGACGAGAGCGAGGGCGAGGTCCGCTCACGCACCCGTGCGCTCGTGCGCCGGCACCGGCTGAAGATGAAGGTGAGCGAGGCCGAGTGGCAGTGGGACCGCAACAAGCTCACCGTCTATTTCACGGCCGAGAAGAGGGTCGACTTCCGAACGCTCGTGAAGGAGATGGCCCGGACCTTCAAGACCCGGATCGAGCTTCGGCAGATCGGAGTGCGCGACGAGGCGAAGCGGCTCGGAGGCATCGGCAGGTGCGGGCGCGAGCTGTGCTGCCGGCTGTGGCTGCCTGAGATCGAGCCGGTCACCCTTCAGCTCGCCAAGGACCAGGGCCTGTCCCTGAATCCCGCGCAGATCTCAGGAGCGTGCGGCCGCCTGATGTCCTGCCTTCGCTACGAGCACGAGCAGTACGTCCAGGCCCGCAAGCGATTCCCGAAGGTGGGCAAACGGCTCGAGACGGAACGTGGAACGGAAGAGGTCACCGGCTGGGACCTGTTCCGTGAGACCGTGTCCCTCCGGGGGAAGGACGGCGAGATCCGGGCGGTCGGACTGAAGGACCTCAAAGCCGAGACCGCCTCGACCCGGAAGCACAGGCGCCGCCCCCCGCCCGACGGTTCGGGCTGATCGAACCGCCGAGACTGGCCACACCACCGAGACCGCCGAGGCAACGTAACTTGTCCCGATTCTACCTGACCACCGCCATCGACTACTCCAACGGCGACCCGCACATCGGGCACGCCTACGAGAAGGTGGGCGCCGACGTCATCGCCCGCTTCCACCGGCTGGCCGGCGAGGATGTGCACTACGTCATCGGGATGGACGAACACGGGCAGAAGGTGGCGCAGGAGGCGGCGGCGCAGGGGCGCCCACCGCAGGAGCTGGTGGACGACCTGGCAGCCAGGTTCCAGACCGTGTGGGACCGCCTCTCGATCTCGCACGACGACTTCATTCGCACCACCGAGCCCCGGCACCGGCAGGCCGTCCAGGCGCTGGTGCGGAAGATCCGCGACGCCGGCGATCTGTATCGCGATCGGTACGAGGGGTACTACTGCACCGGCTGCGAGGCGTTCAAGCGCGAGCCGGAGCTGGAGGAAGGACGCTGCCCCATTCATCCTTCCAGAGAGATCGCGTGGACCGAGGAGGAAAACTGGTTCTTCCGACTGTCCGCGTACCGTGACCGGCTGATCGAGCACATCGAGGCCCACCCCGAGTTCATCGAGCCCGAGAGCCGTCGAAACGAGATTCTGCGGCTGCTCGAGGGCGGCCTCGAGGACATCTCGGCGTCACGCTCCCGGGTGCCATGGGGGGTCCCCTTCCCGGACGAGGAGGGTCACACCGTCTACGTGTGGTTCGACGCACTGCCCAACTACATCTCGGCCATCGGATTCCCCGGGGATGAGTTCCACACCTGGTGGCCGGCGGGCCTGCACGTGATCGGCAAGGACATCACCCGTTTTCACTGCGTGATCTGGCCCGCCATGCTGCTGTCGGCCGGACTCGAGCTGCCCCGCACCGTGTGGGGACACGGCTTCGTGAAGATCGGTGGCGGCAAACTCTCCAAGTCCGAGGCGCGGCTCCTCGACCTGGATCAGCTCATCGATCGCCACGGGCCGGATGCGTTCCGCTATTTCCTCCTGCGGGAGATCCCGTGGGACCGGGACCGGGATTTCCCCAGCGTGGATGCCTTCCTCAAGCAGTTCGACGAGCGGTACAACGCCGACCTGGCCAACGACCTGGGCAACCTGCTGAACCGGACCGTCAGCATGTCCCGGAAGTACCGCGACGGAATCGTGCGTCGCTTCGCCGATACCGAGCTGGATGCACAGATCGAAGGCGCCCTGGACGTATATGAGAAAGCGATGGCGGACGGGAGGCTGCACGAGGGACTCGACGCCGCCATGTCCATCGTGCGGGCGGCGAACGGGTTCATCGACACCGAGCAACCATGGAAGCTCGCCCGCGAACCTGAATCGCAGGAGCGCCTGGACGACGTGCTGGCGGCGCTGGTGAGAGGGCTCGGGACCACGGCCCTGATGCTCGAACCGTTCATTCCGGGCAAGGCCGTGGAGATGTGGCAACGGCTCGGCGGAAGCGATCTGCCCCTCCTGTCAGGGCTTAGCGAGGGCATCCCGACGACGGTGCCCGAACGATGGGATACCGTTCTCTTCCCCCGCGTCGACCTGGACGACAGGCAGGCCTGACCCCCAGCGCTTGACACCCCTTCCCGGGCCCGATTAGTCTGACCCCGTCCCGCTCGGATCCGCGTGTTCGTCGGAGCCGACGCCTAGCACAAAACCTATCGAGAATGCACCGGCAGGTGCGGGGAGTCGTTCTTCCCGCGCACGGGCCCGCGTTTTGCGGAAACCTGCATGCTGCGGTGCATCACGGGTGCGGGATGGGCCGGAGATTCCGGCCGATCGGCAACGGATAGCAGGATACGAAAAAATATGTCGGCTCACGGATCCTCCGGTACGGGGCAGGACTCGCCCTCCCACTGGACCGTACAGATCATGCCGGACGGCGGCGGCCGCATCCGCACGTTACGCGTATCGCGTCGTGTGGTGCGGCTGGCAGCGGTCGCCGCGGTGACCTTTTCGCTGGTGGCGGTCGCGTTCGTCGTCAGCCTCGCGTTCGATACGGCGCGTGAGGTCGAGCTCGCCCGGCTGCAAATCGAGAATCGCCACCTGAGCCAGAATCTCCAGAGCGTCGAGAACCAGGTGGGCGCGCTTACCAGTTCCGTGGACGACCTGTCGGAGCAGGAGCAGAAGTTCCGTCTCCTCGCCGGACTCCCGGATCTCGGCGCGGAGGTGCGTGCAGTAGGTGTGGGTGGTCCCCTGCCCGAAGCAGCCGAGCGCGAGGAGTTTCTCGCGGCATCACCGGAGCTCGCGGAGCGAACGTACGCGGCGGCCTACGATGCCGAACTCCTGATGCGCAGGCTGGACCTTCTGAGCAGCTCGATCGACGAAGCCATGGACTCCGTAGAGATGCACCGCCAGGTCTTCCTCGCTCGACCCTCGATCCGTCCGGTGCAGGCGGATGAGTCGTGGATCAGCTCCAGCTTCAGCCAGAGCCGCATGCACCCGGTGCTGCAGGTCAACCGGCCGCATCCCGGACTCGACATTTCCGCGGTCGCGGGGACGCCGATTCTCGCCTCGGCCGCCGGAACGGTGACATTCGCCGGCACCAAGAGCGGGTACGGCAAGACGGTCGAAATCGATCATGGCTTCGGGTACAAGACTCGATACGCGCATGCGGGCAGCATCCAGGTCAAGCGCGGACAGAAGGTCAAGCGCGGCGACACTCTGGGGGAGGTCGGGAAGACGGGCCTCGCCACGGCGCCGCACCTGCACTACGAGGTTCTGATCGACGGGAGACAGGTCAACCCGAGGCAGTACCTGCTCGACGACATCATCTACGAATGAGCCGTGCGGCCCGCACTCGACTCGCGGGCAGATACGACGAAGCCGGCCAGGGGCCTTCCACAGGGGAGGCCCCGTTGTCGTTCAGGACCCGCGGGCCGGCCGGGGTGTTTGAAAATCCGCATGGTGGCCGGTAGATTTGCCGGTCGCGAGGCAAGAACCACAGCTCACACAACGTGGAGACACGATGCGAGGCAACCGTACTTTCTTCCTGATCGCAGGCGCAGCGATGACGCTCGGCGCGTGCGGAGGATCCGACGTGACCGTGCAGGTCCTCGCCGAGGGCGCGGACGGTCCGATCCCGCAGGCCAACCTCGAAGTCTTCTTCTATCCGTTCGACCGTGACTCCGTGTTCGACGATCTGGATGCGGCGGCATCGACGCCGAAGCCAGAGATACCGCAGGAGATGCTGGCCACCTTCGCCGAGATCCGTTCTCTGCAGGAGGAATGGCGTGCAAAGGAGACCGAGTGGTCCGACGCTCGGGATCGGATGCAGACGCTGTCCGAGGAGATGCAGGCGATGGACCCGCGGGCCCGCGGCAGCCGGGAGTACATGTCGAAGTACGAGGAATTCGAGCAGCTCGAAGGTGTCGAAGGGCAGCTGGACCGGGAGAAGCAGGCGTTGTTCGATCAGTTCACCGCCATGCAGGATTCCGTCACGGCCCAGGTGGATGAGTTCAAAGCCGTTCGGGACACGTGGGAGGACGACGCGTACTCGGGCTACTTCGACATCGAGCAGGAGCTCGTGATGGAGCTGGGCCAGCAGGTGTTCACCGACACGACGAACGCCGACGGATACACTACCCGCAACCTCCCGGCAGGCAACTGGTGGGTCAACTCGCGGATTCGGGTGCCGACGGGCGAGATCGTTTGGAACCTCCTGATCGATCCGGCACAGGTCGACACCCTGCGGCTGGAGCGGTCCAACGGCGAGGAGCGGATTCGCCTCTAGCCGTTCGCTGCAGCAGCGAACGGGCCCGCACGACCGGCTCGCGGGCCCGTTCTTCTGCGGGCCGGCCGATTCCCTCTGGATTCAGGCCAGGCCGCTTCCTTTTCTCTGAACCTGGCGTAGGAACGACTCCATGACTGGCCCGACGTCCGACTCGGCGATCGGTCTCGAATTCGAGGTCGATCGCGACCACGTGGGCTGGCTCACCTTCGACCGGCCGGGTGCCTCGGTCAACACGCTGACACTCGAGCTCATGCAGGCGCTGGATGCCCTGCTCTCCCAGCTCGAGTCGCGCATCGCCAACGGACAGATCCTCGCCCTCGTCGTTCGAAGCGGTAAGGAAGGCGCCTTCTTCGCGGGCGCGGATGTCGAGGCGATCGCATCGCTCTCGTCCGCCGCCGAGGCAGAGGCCGCCAGCGCGCAAGGTCAGAGGATTTTCCGCCGAATCGAACGCCTCCGGGTCCCGACCATCGCGGCCATCGACGGGGCGTGCATGGGCGGTGGCACGGAGCTCGCGCTCCATTGCGACTTTCGGCTCGCGTCCGACCGAGAATCCACTCGCATCGGTCTCCCGGAGATCCGGCTCGGAATCCTGCCCGGCTTTGGAGGTACGGTAAAGCTGCCGGCCAGGGTCGGGCTGCAGAACGCTCTCGGCCTCATCCTGTCGGGCAAAGCCGTGAGGCCGGCGCAAGCTCTCAAGATCGGACTCGTGGATCGGGTGGCTCCGGCCGCCAGCTTCATCGCCGCGATCAGGGAGTTCACGCGCGCGGTGATCTCGGGTGACGTGCAGCCCGCTGCACCCAGTCTCGGTCTGCGGGATCGGCTGCTGGAGGGCACGGGACCGGGCCGCACGATCCTGTTCGGGGCAGCTCGAAAGCGGGCAGCCGCCGAGGCCGGCCCGTTCTATCCGGCGCCGGCAAGGGCGATACGCGTGCTGGCAGAGTCCGTAGGGAAGAAGGCCGACGACGCGTACGGGCTTGAAGCGAGGGCCCTCGGGGAGTTGGCTGTCACCCCGGAGTCCAGAAACCTGGTGCGCGTCTTCCGGCTCTCGCAGGCCGCCCGACGGGCTCTTCCGGAGGAGATCTTGGCGCGCAAGCGTCCCGTGCAGCGAATGGGCGTCATCGGGGCCGGAGTGATGGGCGGCGCGATCGCGGAGCTGGCGGCGGCCAACGACGTTCCGGTGGCGCTCAAGGACATCGATCAGGAGGCGCTCGACTCCGGAATGCGACATGCCGGCGCTCTGCTGCGTAAAGCGGTGAAGGCACGTGCCTTCACCGAGGAAGAGGCCTCGCGGAAGTTCGCGCTGATCACAGGCACGCTCGACTACGAGGAGGTCTCGGACGCCGACCTCGTGATCGAGGCGGTCGTCGAGCGGATGGCGGTCAAGCAGCAGGTGCTGCGGGAGGCGGAGGAGGCCACCGGCGATGCCGTCCTCGCCACGAATACGTCCGCCCTGTCCGTGGACGGCATGGCGGACGGGGTGGAGCGTCCGGGATCCGTGCTGGGGCTGCACTTCTTCAATCCCGTGCACAAGATGCCGCTGGTCGAGGTCGTGGCAGGACCAAGGACGGACGATACCGCCCTGGCCACCGGCTTCCAGCTGGCTCTGGATCTCGGCAAGACTCCGGTCCTGGTGGCCGATCGACCCGGATTCCTCGTAAACCGTCTGCTCGCCCCATACCTCAACGAAGCGGGCTTTCTGCTCGAAGAGGGACACTCGATCGCGTCGGTCGACGGCGCCCTGGAAAGCTTCGGCATGCCCATGGGACCAATGCGGCTCCTGGACGAGATCGGGATCGACGTGGCCCGACACGCAGGTCGTGAGATGGCGCGGGCGTTCGGGGACCGCATGTCTCCCTCCGGAGTCCTCGATCAGATGATCGACGACGCGCGCCTCGGACGGAAGAACGGTCTGGGGTTCTATCGGTATAGTGAAGGAAAGCCCGGGGGTCCGGACCCGGCCGCCCAGGATCTGTGGCCGGGTGAGACCCGGTCCGAACCGGAGGAGATCCGCCGGCGGTGTCTCTACGCCATGGTGAACGAGGCCGCCTACGCGCTCGAAGAGGAGGTCGTCGACGGCCCGGACCCCGTCGATCTCGCCATGGTCTTCGGAACCGGTTTCCCGCCGTTTCGCGGCGGGCTCCTGAGGTGGGCCGACGTCGAGGGCCTGCCGCAGATTCACGAAGCGCTTTCGCTCTACGCGGACTCGCTGGGCACCCGCTTCGCGCCCGCGCCGCTTCTGGGCCGAATGGCGAAGCACAACCGGACGTTTACCGATCTTACCTAAGCGCCTGATCGATCGCAGATCGCGGACCCGGGGCGTCCCGGCCCGTGGAGACGCCGGCACTCCGACGGTCGCCATCGTCTATCGACGTCCACCCGATGACGTGCAGCACTTCTCGCAGGAGCTGCTTCATGACGGGGCGGCCTGCAAGATCACGCTGCTCGTGCTCGACGAGGAAGCCTCTCCTCTTCCGATAGGGGAGACCGAGGTGCCGCCGGGAGGCGCCGTCCTCTGGTTCATGTTTCCGGGCCGTTCGTACGAAGTGGGATCGGTCTACGATGCTGCCGGACGGTTTCTCGGCCACTACACCAACTTCGTGCAACCGCCGCGACCGGAGACCGCGGTGTGGCACCTGACGGACCTGTTCCTCGATGTGTGGCAGGTGCCGGGACAGCCGCCACGCCTGCTGGACGAGGACGAGCTGACCGAGGCGGCGCAGCACGGATGGGTGAGCTCGGAGGATGTCGAGCGCACGCGGGCCGAGGCCGCGGCGGTCTTGAGGGCCGCCCGCGCTGACCACTGGCCACCCGGAGTCGTTCTGCGGAATCCGCTGGACGCGGTTCCCTCCCTGCGGTTCCGGCGGGACGCACCCGGGACGTTCTTCGCGAACCTCGTGATCGGGCGCCTGATCGCGTTTGGCATCTACTCACTCGGTGCCATTTCGCTGACGTCGATCGTCTTCGCCGCGTTCACGAATGCGCTCCAGCCAGGGGTGGGTCTCACCGGGGGCAGGATCGCGTGGCTGGGCCTGATCGCGGTCGAGCTCGTCCTCCTCCTGGGACTCGCGCTCGCCGGGAAGCTTCCGGCCACACGGCGGACCCGACCGGAAGAGGCGCTCACGGAGAAGTTGCTCTTCCTCGGCACCCTGGTCTCCGGCGCCGCGGTCATGCTCTACCCGGACGGGCGCTTATGGGGGGGAGCCCTGACGGGACTGTACGCCACGCTGGCGGTGTTTCTCTCCATCTTCGCCGTCAGCCGGGCGTGGTTCGATCGCCGATTCCCGTATCTCGCGGTGATGGGACTCGCCGTGTGCGTGGTCGCGATCCTCGTACTGCTCCTGTAGCGACGAAGCTCAGATCGGTCGCGTTCTACCCCGGGGGATCGCGATCAGATCACCGTCCACCCGCGCTCCAGGTCGGCGCTCCGAGGCGTCCGCCGCGATCACTTCCTCAGCCTCGACGAAGTTGTAGCGGTCCACGATGCCCCGGTGGATCTTCGCGTTCTCGCCGACCCGGCAGTGGTCCATCACTATGGAATCGACGATTTCGGCGCCCGGCGCCACGTAGGCGTCCCGGCCGATGACCGAGCGGACGATTCGGGCGCCGTGCACCACGGTCCCCACGCCGAGAGAGGCGTCCTCGATCGTTCCCGACAGGACTCGTGGGCTGGCCCGGTGATACGCCTGTGAGTGAATCGGCCACATCCGGTTGTTGAGGTCGAACCGCGGGGCCACGCCCAGCAGGTCCATATGCGCCGCCCAGTAGGCCCCCAGGGTGCCCACGTCTCGCCAGTAGGCCGGCTCCTCGTACGACTTGATGTCCGGGACCTCGTTGCGGTGGAAGTCGTAGGCGCACACCCGGTAGCTCGGATCGTCGACCATCATGGGAACGATCGTCTTGCCGAAGTCCGGCTCGAGGCCCTCTTCCATCACCTGCTTGAGGACGTTGACGAGCGCGCCTGGCTCGAACAGGTAGTTCCCCATCGAGGAATAGGACCAGCCGGGCCGACCCGGCATCTCCGGCGGATCCTCCGGCTTCTCCTTCCAGGCCACGATCGTGTCGTCCTCGTCCGCCTGCGCCACTCCGAAGCCGGACGCCTCGGACACGGGCACCGGAAGCATGGCCACGCTCAGGTCCGCACGCTTCTTCCTGTGGAAGCGGACCATGTGTTCGACCTGCATGCGATAGATATGGTCGGCCCCGAACACGGCGATCAGGTCAGGACGATAGTCCGAGATCAGATTGAAGTTCTGGTACACGGCGTCCGCCGTCCCCCGGTACCACTCTTTTCCCACCCGCATCTGCGGCGGCACGACGGTCAGGAAGTCGTCCGGGTGGGGCGTGCTGAGGCGCCAACCTTCGCGAAGGTGGTGGATCAGGGACTGGGAGCGGTACTGCACGAGCACGAAGATCGAGTAGATGCCGGAGTTCAGGAGATTCGACAGCACGAAGTCCACGATCCGGTAGCTGCCGCCGAACGGTACGGAGGGCTTGCTCCGCTCCTCCGTGAGAGGTGACAGGCGCGTTCCTTCGCCCCCGGCCATGACCAGCCCGAGCACCCTCAGATTGCCTCTCATCCCCGCGCTCCGTTCCTTTCTTCAACCACCAGGCGGTACAGTCTCTCATACTCGTCACCGCTGCGTCGCCACGAGAAGTCCTGTCCCATTCCAGCCTCGCGCACGGCGGCCAGTGCCTCGCGGTCCTCGAACAGATCAGCTGCGAAGTCGAGCGCCCACGAGAGTGCCGGCGCGTCGAAGTGGTCGAACACCACTCCCGTCGCCTCTCCCGCCGCGAGTGCCTCGGGAGATGCGTGGATCACGCTGTCGGCCAGACCCCCTACGCGGTGGACCACGGGAGGGGTGCCATATCTCTGACTGATCATCTGGTTCAGGCCGCATGGCTCGAACCCGGACGGCATGAGGAAGAAATCGGCGCCCGCCTCGATCCGGTGTGCCAGCTCCTCCGAGAACTCCAGTCGGGCCGCGACGTGGTCGTACCGGACCGCGAGCTCGCCGATGAACCTCTCGTAGCGGGCCTCGCCCGTTCCAAGGAAGACGAACTGGGCGTCCCGCTCCACCAGATCTTCGCCCAGCTCGGCCATGAGGGACAGGCCCTTCTGACCGACCAGCCGGGACACCATTCCGAAGAGCGGCACCTCCGGGTCCACGGTGAGCCCCAGCTCTTCCTGAAGCGCTGCCTTGCAGACGGTCTTACCTGCGACATCGTCCCGGTCGTAGTTCCGGGGGAGGAACGGGTCCGAAGCCGGATTCCAAGTCTCCGTATCGAGCCCGTTCAGGATGCCCGACACCGGCGGCTCGAGCCCTGAGATCACCCCGTCGAGGCCGAATCCGAATCTGGGCGTCGCGATCTCGCGCGCGTAGGTGGGGCTGACCGTCGTCACGCGGTTCGCCGCTAGAAGTCCGCCCTTGAGAAGCCCCACTCCATCCCCCTGCCGGAGCCCCTTCACGTCCGGAAGGGCCGCAGCTCGAGCCTCTTCGAGCGAGAACACGCCCTGGTACGCCATGTTGTGAACCGTGAGCACGGTCGCCGGGCCCGATCCGGCGGAAGCTGTCCCCCGCGCCTCTTCCACGAGGACCGGGGCCAGGGCACCCTGCCAGTCATGAGCGTGGATCACGTCGGGCTGCCAGTCCAGGCGGCGCGCGGCGAGCAGGCCCGCGCGCACCAGGGTGGCGAACCGTAGGGCGTTGTCCTCGAAGTCCCCCTCCGCCGTGCCGTACAGGCCGGGGCGATCGAACAGGGGCGCCACATCCACCCACCACACGTCGTATCCAGTACCGGAGTCGGAGCGGCGGACGTGCGCCCGGCCTCCCGGCCCCAGGTCAAGCTCCAGCGCCGGGTCGTCGCGGTGTGGGCCGCGGGCCATCAGGTCCCTGTACCTGGGCAGCGCCAGGGCCACCTCGTGGCCTGTCGCCGCGAGATGTGCGCAGAGCGCACCGACCACGTCCGCCAGTCCCCCCGTCTTGGCCCAGGGAACAGCCTCGCTCGCAATGTGGAGAATCCTCAACGCGTGGTCCTCCGTATCGTTCTGGAGAGGTCGAGAGGCCATAATACCCGTCAGGGGCCGTAACCGCGACGAAGCCCGGGCCGGGTGAACGGCGAGCGGCCGTGCATGGAGGGGCGCCTGGTGAAGCAGCCGAACCGAAGGAAGATCAGCGCGCAGACGACGTCGAGGAGCAGGATCCGGTTCGTCGCCGGATTCCTGGCGTTCTTCGCCGCCCTCTGGCTCCTGTGGGACACGTGGCTGGTGACGCCGCTCAAGCTGTTCGTGGTGATGCTGCACGAGATCAGTCACGGCCTCGCGGCCCTGGCCACCGGGGGTGCGATCGAGAAAATCGTGATCACACCGGACCTCGGGGGCGCCTGCTATTGCGGTGGCGGAGACGCCTTCCTCACGCTCTCAGCGGGCTACCTCGGCAGCCTGCTCTGGGGCGTCGCGTTGGTGCTCCTCGCCACCCGACTGGAGCGCACCGCGAGCTGGGTCACGGGCGCCATCGGACTGCTTGTCGGGCTAGTGACCGTCGCATACGTGAGGAACCCGTTCGGTCTCGCCTTCGGCCTCGGCTTCGCGGCCGCGCTCGTGCTGGCGGCGCGCTACCTGTCTCCCGCGGCCAATCGCCGGGTCCTCTGGGCGCTCGGTCTCACCAGCTGCCTGTATGCGGTGCTCGACATCAAGAGCGATGTGATCGACCGGCCGGAGCTGCAGTCCGACGCCCGCATGCTGGCCGAGATGACGGGAGTGCCCACGATGTTGTGGGGAGGGATCTGGATCGTCGTCGCCCTCGCCGTGTGCTGGCTGCTCCTGCGGAGACTCTTCAGACAGGCTTGACGCGGGTCAGGCTATGCGGGCGACTCGCGGCGTGGTCGCTTCCGGTGCCACCGGGGCCCTTCACCTGGTCCCGTCCGGCGAGCTTGGCTTCGTAGAGGCGATCGTCCGCCCGCTCCAGGAGCCGGCTGATCTCCTCCCCGTGCTCGGGCCACGACGCGACTCCTATGCTGATCGTCAC
>JAMJQR010000166.1 GCA_023554335.1 Candidatus Benthicola marisminoris | reverse complement strand
CGTGGGATCTCCCCCTTCGAGCGGCACCCGGTACAGGTAGCGCTGCGTGGCGTTCTCCGGAGAGGCGATGAAGTAGATCCAGCCTCCGTCCTCGTCGATCAGCTGGACGTTGACGACTTCCCAGTCGCCGGACGTGATCGCAGTGAGCTCACCGGTCTCGCGGTCCACGGAGTAGATGTGCTTCCAGCCGCTGCGCTCGCTGAGCCAGGTCATCCGCTCGTCGCCGTCCAGCCAGATCCAGTCGTCGATGGCGTCGAGATAGGCGTCGTCCGTCTCGGTCATCAGGGTGCGGATCGATCCGTCGTCACCGTTGCAGAGCATCACCTGGTTGACGTTCTGCTTCCGGTTCATGCGCTGGATCGCCACTTCCTCCCCGTTGCCCGACCACTCGACGCGCGGGATGTAGTTCTCCCGCAGGTCGCCCGGCACGTCACACCACACGGTCGAGCCGCCGCCGGCGCTCACTACGCCTACGCGGGCCGCCGAATTCTGGGTTCCCACTTTGGGGTACTGGACGGGAATGGTGTAGGAGTAGATGGAGTCCGTGTTGTTGATCATGTCGAAGACGCCGATACCCTCGGCATCGAGCTGCCAGTAGGCGATCGACTCACCATCCGGGGCCCACCGCCATCCGTCGGCGGGGAGCGGCATGAAGAACTCCTCCTCGTACACCCAGTCGAAGTTCCCGTTGATGATCGTCTCGGAGCCGTCGCTGGTGAGCTGCGTGACCTCGCCCGTCGCCAGATCCTCGACGAACAGGTCGTTCTTGCTCACGTAGCCGAATCGGTCGCCCGAGGGGCTGAACTTCCCGTACATCAGGCTCGACTCGGGGCGGTCCGCGCCCATCTGGCGCAGCGCACCCGACTCCAGGTCGAGCACCCAGTAGTCACCCCTGGAATTGAAACGCCATACGCGCCGCGAATTCGTGTACACGAGCAGCTTGCTACCGTCAGGAGACCACTCGTAGTTCTGGATCCCCAGGGGACGTGTGGCTCCCTCCGGCACGAGCTGGGCGGCCGAGACCAGCACCTCCCGCTCGCCGGTGGCGGCATCGTACCGAACGAGGTCGCGCCCCGCTCCAGCCGAGCTGCGTTCCAGCGTGGTGTACGCGGATCCGTCCTCGAGCCACCGGGACTGGCCCGGGAACTCGGGGAAGAAATCACCGGACCCGAACAGGCGGTCGAGCGTGATCTTCCCCGGGTCCTGCGGCTCCTGTGCCTGCACCGGGGACGCCATCACGGCGGCCGCGACCAGGATGCCGAGAAGCGGCAGGCAGTGCTTCATTCGAACCATGGATTTCATCGGTATTCCTCTTGCTGGGCGGAGAGGTCATCGTTCCGCGGCGAGCGCGTCGCCACGACCCGACAAGATACTCGGGTGGCACGGCTCTCGCCCTATGGACAGCCGGGCGGTCGCGGACGTTTACCGGGCCCGGTCGGGCGGGGCGGGATGCGAAAGGCCCGCCCCGGAATCTCCCGGAGCGGGCCTCGCTCGGAACCGTCCTTCCGATCAGTCGCCCGCCGACTCCTGCGGGAGTCCGCCCGGGGGCATGTGCTCGTTCAGGTACCGGGTCATCTCGGTGTACAGGTGCCGGCGCGTGCCCTGTCCTTCGAAGATGCCGTGCGAGCGGTTGGGGTAGGCGAGCATGGTGAAGTGCTTGTTGTGCGCGATCAGCTCGTTCACCAGGGCCTCGAAGTTCTGGTAGTGGACGTTGTCGTCCGCCGTGCCGTGAATCAGGAGGAGGTTGCCCTCCAGGTTCCTGGCGTGCGTGATCGGCGCCCCGGCCTCGTAGTCCTCGGCCGCCTCGTCCGGGAGGCCCATGTACCGCTCCGTGTAGATCGTGTCGTAGTACTTCTGGTGCGTCACGGCGGCGATCGAGATCGCGGTGCCGTACACATCCGGATACTGGAAGAGGAGGTTGAGCGCCATCTCCCCACCGCCGCTCCACCCCCATGTGCCCACCCGGTCCGCATCGACATACGGCCGCTCAACGATGATCCGGGCCGCCGCCGACAGATCGGCGACGTTGAGCTGCCCGATGTTCCGGTACAGTGCCTTCCGCCAGTCCCGGCCACGCGGGCCGGGCGTGCCGCGGTTGTCCACGCTCGCGACGATGTAGCCCTGCTGCGTGAGCATCAGGTGCCACAGGTAGTTGCCCCCGCCCCACGAATCCTGCACGGTCTGCCCCCAGGGCTCGCTATAGCCGTAGAACAGGATGGGGTATTTCTTCGTCGGATCGAAGTCCGGCGGATACATGATCCATGCGTCGAGCATGGCCCCCCCGATGTCCACCTGGAAGAACTCGAACTTCCCTCGCTCGAGCGCCGCCACGGTTTCCTTCAGGCGCCGGTTGTCGACCAGGGTCCGGATGACTTCGTGATCGGGGAGGGAGACGAGCTCGGTCACGCTTGGCGTGCCGAAACTCGAATACGTGTGCAGCGCGTAGCGGCCATCCGGCGAGATGTTGTATCCGTGGATGCCCGGCTGATCCTCCGGGGTCAGCCTTTCAGCGTCGCCCCGGCTGTTGAGCCGCGCCCGATACAGGTATCGCTGCGTAGCCGTCTCGGGCGAAGCCGTGAAGTAGACCCGGCCGCCGTCCTCATCGATCCTCTGGACGGCTACGATCTCCCAGTCGTCACCGTCGTCCGTGACGTCGCGGATCCGCTCGCCGTCGCGCGACACCCGGTACAGATGGCGCCATCCAGACCGCTCGCTGACCCAGGTGAACTCCTTGTCTCCGTCCAGCCACTGCCAGTCGTTCACCGCGTCGAGATACGCCGCGTCCGTCTCCGTGAGCACGGTCTGCATGCCGCCGGTCGCGGCATCGCACAGCATCACCTTGTTGGTGTTCTGGTGCCGGTTCATCCGCTGGATGACGATCTCCTCCGAGTTCCCGGCCCACTCCATGCGCGGGATGTAGTTGTTCCGGAGGTCTCCGGGTACCTCGCACCAGACCGTCTCTCCGCCCGCGCTCGGAATCACGCCCACCCGGGCCGCCGAGTTCACGCCCCCGGCCTTCGGATACTCGACGGGGATCGTGTACGAGTATACGGAATCCGTGTTGTTGATCATCAGGAAGTGGCGCACACCCTCGGCATCCAGCTGCCAGTACGCGATGGACGTCCCGTCCGGGCTCCAGCGGAACCCGTCTCGGATCTGGAACTCCTCCTCGTATACCCAGTCGAAAGTCCCGTTGATCATCGTGGCCGACCCGTCGTCCGTAAGCCGCGTCACCACCCCCGACTCGACGTCCTCGACCCAGAGATCGTGCTGGCTCACGAACGCGACGCGCTCGCCCGCCGGGTCGAATTTGGCGAACATCAGGCTGGATTCGGGCCGGTCCGACCCGATCTGTCGCAGATCCCAGGACTCCAGGTCCAGGACCCAGTAGTCACCTCGGGTGTTCTGCCGCCATACCCGCTGCGAATTCGTGTAGATCAGGAGCCTCGTGCCATCGGGCGACCACTGATAGCCCTGGATCGCCAGCGCACGGTCGGAACCCTCGGGCATGAGCAGCGAGGCGGACACGAGAATCGCGCGCATGCCCGACTCGGTCTCGTAGCGAACCAGGTCGCGGCCTCCGGTCACGGCCTCGGAGGGCTCGATGGTCGTATAGAATTCACCGTCGTCCAGCCAGCGCGCCTGGCCGAAGAAGTCGCCCCGGAAGTCGGCGGAACCGTAGATCCGTTCCAAGGTGACGCTCGATGGGTCGCCTTCCTGGGCGAAGGCGGGCGGGGTGAGTACGGTCAGCAGAACGAACGTCAGGCTCGCGCCGCGCGCGGCGAGTCGAATCAGAGATCGCATGGGAGTCCTCGGTCGATGGTCCGTTCCCGCGACCCACGGGACGCGGGAGTCCGATCACGGCTTCAGTCGGACAAGCTATCGAACCGGCGGATGTCGCGCGCCCGGCCGGACGTGGCCGTCCGGGACGTGACCTGGGGTCCTAGAGCCCCAGGACCTTGAGGATGTCGTTGAGGAAGGCGAAGCTCATGAAGAACACCACCACCGTGGCCCCAGCCAGATTCGTGTAGCGCACGAGAAGGCGGGGCAGCGGCCTGCGGATCACTCCCTCGACGGTCAGGAGCAGGAAGTGCCCACCGTCCAGGACTGGGATCGGGAGGAAGTTCAGAATCGCCAGGTTGAGCGACAGGAAAGCGACGAAGGCGAAGAACTGGGGCCAGTTCATGCGGTAGGCCTGCTCGCTCATGCGCGCGATCTCCACCGGGCCACTGACTTCCCTCAGTCCGACGGCACCCGTGACGAGGAGCTTCCCGCTCTCTGTGATCATTCGCGAGTGCCGGCTCACCTCTCCGGCGCTGTAAGCGAGCGCTCCGCTCAGGTCCTCGTCGATCAGCTCTGTACCGAGGTGGGCCCCGAGCCAGCCGAAGCTGCCCTCGGCCGCGAACTCGGGATCGGGCTGCGGTACGCGGATATCCAGCCCCGTTCCGTCACGCAACACGCGGAGCTTCACGGGAGTGGTCGGCGCGTAGGGCATCGCACCGAGCCAGTCGTAGAACGTGGGCGTGGGACGCCCTTCGACGGCAACGATCCGGTCTCCCGTCACCAGTCCCGCGCGCGCGGCCGGCGAGCCCGGCTGCACGGTGCCGAGGACGGGCGGCAACGGCGGCAGGAGGGACGCGAGCAAGCGGATTCGATCCCGCTCCAGCTCCGGAATGATGACCTCGAGGGCAGCGCCGTCGGCGAACTCGAGGTACTGGGGTCCCGGCTTGACCGCCAGCAGGGCCATGGCGAACTCGCCCCAGTTCTCGGTCGGCCGGCCCGCCACCTGCACGACGTCGACATCGGAGGGCATGGACTCCCACCCTGATGCTCCCGCCGGCAGCTCGTCCTCGAATACGGCACTCACGCGGGCCGGGGTGGGTGCCGTGGCGCCTCCGTTCGACCCGAGGATGGCGAAGATGGCAAGAGAGAGGGCCGCGTTGGCCGCCACCCCCGCCACCACGACGATCATCCTCCGGTGCACCTTGTGGAACGCGAAGCCGTTGGGCCACAGGCGACGGTCTTCCTCCGTGCCCTGCATGCCCATGATGCGCACGAATCCGCCCAGCGGAATGACGGCCAGCTGGTAGCTGGTCTCGCCCACCCGAAAACGGATGAGCGGCGGTCCGAATCCCACAGAGAAGGTGGTCACGGGCATGCCCGCCCACTTGGCGGCGATCAGGTGCCCGAGCTCGTGCACCAGGATCAGCACGTTCGTGACCAGCAGCAGGAGGAGGACCGCCAGGATCATTCGCTCGCCTTTCTCTCTCCGGGTACACGGATCGCGCAATGGACCTCTGTCCGCCAAAGACCCGGTTCACCGCCATGGGGTGCAATATTCGTTCGGCGCGAGACGTCGCGGTGCCAGCCGTTCGAGATGCAGGGAGTCGGTTCTCGGAAAGCGCGGCCACAAGCCAGGTGCTTCGTTGTGGAGAACTTGTGTAACATGATGCCATATAAATGATTACGAGACCACTGGTACGACCCGATCGGCTGTGTCTTCTCGCCGAAACCGGCGGCGGATCGCGCCCTCGCGGAGCCGCACGGCGACTTCGCGGCACGGGCCGACGTTGCGGGTGCGCTACAACCGCGGTCCTCGAACCGTGGCGGTCATCCGTCACCGGAGCGCTGTTGTTAGGTAGACCCCCGGTCCCTAGATTCGCGGCTCCCCAAGATTCATGAACGCTGTGGATAGGGCGGTGCAGGGGAGGCACGGTACAGGGGATAGGGCCGGGGAAGCGTCCGGTCGCCGCTCTTTTCCGACGGCGCTTTGCGCCGCACTCACAGGAGGACAAGCAATGCGGAAGTGGTTCGCTATGCCGCGCAACTCGATCGGACCCGCAGTCGGGTTCGCGTCGGTGGCGCTCATCTTCGCCCTCGGAGCCTGCTACCCGGGCGACATCAGCAGCGTCGAGGAAACCGACGTCGTGCTGACCATCCACAACGGGAACGACTTCTCCGGCTTCTCGACCTACGCCATGCCGGACACCGTGGTGGACGTGTGCGAGAACTCGACCGATCCCGAGTGCGAGAATGCCCTCGGCGTCGATCACAGCTACGACGACCAGATCCTGGCGCAGATCGCGGCACGCATGCAAGGCTACGGATACCAGCGCATTCCGATCGACCAGGTGGACGAGAACAACCTCCCGGACCTCCTCATGCTCGTCACGGTCTCCGCGACCGAGCGCACGTCCGCTTCCGTCTGGTGGCCGTGGTGGGGCTGGGGCGGCTGGTGGCCGGGCTGGGGACCGGGGTGGGGGCCGGGATATCCCGTCGTCTCCGTGACCCGCTGGGATCAGGGAACGCTCGAGATGACCCTGATCGACCCCACGGATGTCGAGTCGGGGGACCAGGTCTTCAACGTCCAGTGGGACGGAATCCTGTCCGGGGTTCTGAGCACCCGCGACGGCCCGATCAACACGGACCGGATCGACCGGGGCATCCAGCAGGCGTTCGACCAGTCCACGTACCTGAACACGAACTGACGACAGCGAGGATCAGAGAAAGATGATGAAAGCAGTCAAGGGAATCATTGCCTCGCTGGCGCTTCTCCTGGTGTTCAGTGGAGAGGCGAAGGCGCAGGACTGGTGGTGGGGACTCACGTACCAGATGTCGGCCACGTCCAGCCTGCCGGGCAACTCGAACTCGGACGTCAACTTCATCGAGGACTTCAGCTTCCGGGGCCTGGGGATCGACGCCCGCTATGTACCGAGCCGGGGATCCAACTACTCGTTCGGGTTCAACTTCGGCTGGAACGTTTTCAGCGAGAAGAACGACTTCGGAACCGAGCGTAACACGATCAGCCTGCCCAATGCCGATATCAGCGGCACACAGCTGCGGTACTTCAACTCGGTCCCGCTACTGGCCAACGCTTCGTACTACTTCGGTGATCGAGGCGGAATCCGGCCTTTTGTGGGCGTGAATGCGGGTACCTACTACATCGAGCGGCGCGTAGACATAGGAGTCTCCGCCGTCGTCGACGACGCATGGCACTTCGGGTGGGCTCCGGAGATCGGCCTCGTGGTGCCCCTGGGGCGGCCCGAGGTCGCGCTGCTCACGCAGATCCGGTACAACTGGGCGTTCAGCTCCGGCGGGAGCGGCGACCAGAAGTACTGGGGCTTCAATATCGGGATTGCCTACCGGTA
>JAMJQR010000165.1 GCA_023554335.1 Candidatus Benthicola marisminoris | reverse complement strand
AGTCCGGCGAGCCACGTTCGCTCCCAGGTGAAGGCCGGGTGTCCAACGGCCACGTACACATCGGCTTCGGAGGCAGCGCGCAGGCTGGACATGGAGGGCTCATGTGTGACCGGACTCGCTCCCGGCGGGATCATGACCGTGACCAATGCCTCCGGCGGAGCCAACCGATCCACGAGCCCGGCCAGAGGGGCCACGGTAACGGCCACTCGGAGACCCGGGGCCGCCTCGCCGGGGCCACAGCCGGCCACCGGCCCGGCGAGCCCCACGATGCACACCCACAGGCATCGCGCCCATCCTGCAGCCCATGTAGTATGCCTCATCGTACCCGCAATGCAGATTCCACAGTTACCTGAGATCCCTCGGATGAACCATACCACCTCCAGACCCGAATCGCTCGGACTTGCCAGGATCGCCCAGGACCTGGCACTACTGGCCGGACTCTGGCTGATCGCAGGGTGCAGCAGCGGTCCTTCCAAGTCTGCCGATCCTGGCGTCGCCGAAGACGAACTCCTCGTGCTGGTGGCCTTCGACGGCTTTCGCTGGGACTACCCCGACCGTGGTGTGAGCCCGAACCTGGCGACCCTGGAAGCAAGGGGCGTTCGCGCGGAGGGATTGATACCGTCGTTTCCGACCAAGACGTTCCCCAACCACTACACCATGGTCACGGGACTGGTGCCGGACCGTCACGGGATTATCGCGAACACGATGTGGGATCCTGAGTTGAAGACCGGCTTTTCCATGTCGAACCGGGAACAGGTTCAGAACGGAGCCTGGTGGGGCGGCGAGCCGATCTGGATCCCGGAGGAGCGTGCCGGCCGGCCGACCGCTCCACTCTTCTGGCCGGGCAACGAGGCAGAGATCAACGGCTTCAGGCCTACTTACTGGCTGCCGTTCGACGGGTCAATGCCGAACGCGGACCGTGTGGACTGGCTCATGGACCTGCTCGACCGCCCCGTCGGGGAGCGCCCACGTCTACTCACGCTCTACCTGGATGAGACCGACCTCGCCGGTCACGACCATGGTCCGGACTCTCCAGAGACTCTGGAGGCCATCCGGATCGTGGACGAGGCGTTGGGACTTCTGGTGCGCGGGCTGGAAGATCGGGGTCTCCTGTCGCGAACCAACGTTATTGTCGTGTCAGATCACGGGATGATCCCCACGAGCCGAGACCGGGTGTTTTTCGTCGATGACTTCGTGAACCTGGACACGGCCCGCGTCATCGACTGGAATCCTGTTCTCGCCCTGTGGCCTGACGAACAGCATCAGGAAGCCGTGTACAGGGCTCTCAAGGATGCCCACCCGCATGTCTCGATCTATTGGAAGGATTCGATACCCGAGAGATTCGACTACGGGAAGCATCCGCGTGTGCCCCCGATCATCGGGATCGCCGACGACGGGTGGACGATCACGACGCGGCCCTACTACGAGGAAGCCCCGATCCGCGCTGACGGTGGAAACCACGGCTTCGACCACGAAGCCAGGGACATGCAGGGTATCTTCATCGCGGCGGGCCCTGCCTTCCCGTCCGGCCTGCGCGTCCCCGCGTTCCGGAACGTGGACGTGTACCCGCTGCTAATGAAGCTGCTGGACCTGCCAGCCGCGCCGGGGGACGGAGACCTGGCCCGCGTCGGGGGCCTGCTCGCGGACTGAATTCGGAGAAGAAAAAAGGGGGGCGCTCCTGAGAGCACCCCCCTTCAAGAACCGGATCTAGCGTCGAGCCTCAGCCGACCTTCACCACGTTCTTCGCCTTGGGGCCGCGTCCCTCCTCGGCAAGGTCGAACTCGACAACGTCGCCCTCGTCCAGGGTCTTAAAGCCCTCACTCTGGATCTCCGAGAAGTGAACGAACGCGTCACGCGCGCCATCGTCGAACGACACGAAACCAAAGCCCTTGTCGTTGTTGAACCACTTCACGGTGCCCGTCAGCTTCGACATACTACTCTCCTGCTGAGTGATACTCCCCCCGATCGTCGGCCTGTGCGCCGATATCGGCTGTTGATCTTCCCCACACCACTCGCGCGTTGAGGGGAATTCGCGCAAAGATACGGCTCGATGCCGCTGTGTCAACGTCACTTGTGACAGCCGGTTGGGACTGGACGGCCTTACAGAGCGAAGCGGTAGCCGACCATGAGGGAGAGGATGCGGTTCCGGAAGTCGAGATCGGCCTCGGAATCGTCGAACGAGCTGAGTCCCACGATTCCGCGACCGTCGATCACCAGGTGACCGGATCCGAGAGGAATCTCCACGTCGGCACCAAAGGCGACGCCCACATCGAGCGATCGGGTCTGAAGGCCCGCATCCGCACAATCCACGGGATCGGAGGAGCCTTCGGGAAACGTGTCGAAGGTGCAGCTGAGCTCGTATGCGAAGGAGGGGCCGACGAACAGTTCCGGGCGAGTGCCCCCGGACGAGAAGGCGAACTTGACCAGGACGGGGAACTCGAGGTAGCGCAGCGAAATTTCGTCGTCGTTCGGATCTCCTGGATCCTTGTCGTTGTTCTCGCGTCCTCCCTTCTCCACGTACAGACCGTCGAGCTGGAGGGACCAACGAGGGGAAAACCGGAGCACTCCTGACACACCACCGATGAACCCGAACTTGTCGTGCGGCGCGAAGACGTCCCGCCCGGCCTGGTCGGCCACGTTGGCCCCCGCGAGGACACCGAGGTCTACAGAGGCCTCCGCTTGCTCCTGCGCTCGCGCCTGTGAGGTAAAAAGCACGCAAAGCATGCAGACGATCGATACCGAACGAAACGTCACTGGCAGTCTCTTGCTCGGGGTTTCTCCACTGCGGGGCTGGCCGCCCGGCTCCAACACGGTTCCGGCCCTGCCCGTCGAGTTGGGCGAGGACCGGTACCAGAATGCCCGTGCTGCAAAAAGCGGGCAAGCACAAGCCGCAGAATCACGGTGGCCTGCGGAGGGGTTCAGTCGCGGGGCGCCATCTCCCACAGCACGTTCACGATCTTCCACTCCCCGTTCCAGCGCGCGACATGCAGATAGTCAATCCATACGCCCGCGTCGATCCGGACGCTCGCGATATTGTTGTAGATGTCGAGGATCGAGACGTCATCCTTCCTCGCCTCTTCCGGGATCCCCCGGGCTCCACCGCTAGCGGTCGCCTGCACCAGCTGGGTCGCCGTCATTTCCTGCAGTCGGCTCTCAGGGCCCGCCGGATCGCCTACGATCCGCTTCGCCAGCTCGGGGTGCAGCGCGCGCTCCATACGCTCCGCATCGCTCGTGTAGAAACCGTCGATGTAGTCGAGCGCCGTAGCGACGATCGCGGACGAATCGGCGGCACTCTGGGCTGCGGCCGGTGCGGCCTCGACGGCACATAGCATCGTGACGACCGCCAGGATGGCAACGAGCTTCCTCATGTTTCCTCCGATGTGATTGCGGGCACGCCTGACACTCGAAGAACACCTCGCGTGTCTCTGCCGCTGGACCGAATGGTATCGATATAGCCGGCCTTCGGTTCCTCAATCCGCGCGTCGCGATTAGGTTCGACCAACATCGACCCGTTCCTCCATGGAGACAACCATGACCGACCGACGTGACTTCCTCCGCATCGCTGCCGGCACGGCCGGCGCCATCGGGCTCTATGCCTCCGGCCTCGGTGCCGCGACTCGGCGCACCAGCGCTGCCCCTCTCGACATACTGATTTTGGGAGGCACCGGCTTCATCGGACCGCACCAGGTGAATGGAGCCCTGGAGCGCGGCCACAACGTCACGATCTTCAATCGTGGACGACGGGCGGGAGTGTATGGCGACCGGGTCGAAGAGCTGATCGGCAACCGGGACCCGGACGTCGACGACGGCCTGAGCGTGCTGGAGGGAGACCGGAAGTGGGACGTCGTTATCGACAATTCCGGTTACGTGCCGCGCCATGTGCGCGCTTCCGCAGAGCTGCTCGAGGGACGGTGCCGACGGTATCTCTACATCTCCACCGTCGCCGTGTACGACTTCGGTTCGGATGTCGCTGACTTCTCCGAGGACGGTCCGCTAGCTCCGCTGGAGGACAAGACGGTGGAGCAAGTGACGGGGGCGACCTACGGACCGCTGAAAGCCGAGTGCGATCGGATCGTCAGAGAGGTGCTCGGGAACACCGTCACGGTGGTGCGCCCGACCTACATCCTCGGACCCGGCGATACGACCGATCGCTTCACCTACTGGGTCGAGAGAATCCACCGGGGCGGAGACGTGCTCGGGCCGAGTGACGAAGAGCTGCTGGTGTCCGGGGTAGACGTCCGCGATCTCACCGACTTCGTGTTCCATGCCGTCGAGAATGATATCGAGGGCTCCTTCAACGCCGCGGGCCCCTCCTACTCCCGCGAAGGGATGTTGTGGGCGATTCGGGGAACCACGTCTGAACCGGTTCGCTTCCACTGGGCGACGCCGGCGCTGATCGAGGAGATGGAGCTTTCGATGCCGATGATGGGCGGAGGCCGGGGCCGACCCATCAGCTTCAATAACGAAGCTTCGATAGCCGCTGGAGCTTCCTATCGCCCGATCACCGATACGGTCGTGGACACGCACACTTGGTGGAACGAGCAGCCAGCCGAGCGCCGCGCCAACCCCCGGGGATGGATGTCACCCGAACAGGAGCAAGAGGCGCTGGCAAGGTTGGGCTGAGAATTCGGGCGGTGGCCGCCTGCGCCAGGGCGGCCGCCGCGTTATCTTTTGCAGGCCGGTCCGGACTCGATCCCGAGTCTTAGCCCCCTCACGGCCCGGAATCGGTGTGCCGGTCTTCCTAGCCGTCGACAGAGCTCCCTCGCTAACGCCCGGCCTCCCGGTCGGGGAAGGAGGGATTGTGCGCAAGAACCTTCGTCTTCTTCTGCTGGCTCTTCTTCCGCTTTGCGCCGCGTGTGGTGGGGATGAGGAGACCACGGGTCCGGTTGTGAACGAACTCGTCGGCAGCTGGGACGCGGTCGAAATCGAGCTCATCGCCGATACGGATCCGCCCATCATGGTAGAGCTCATTTCACTGGGCGCCAACGGCCGACTCGTCCTCGAACAGAACGGTG
>JAMJQR010000164.1 GCA_023554335.1 Candidatus Benthicola marisminoris | reverse complement strand
TACTTCGAGGATTCCCGCTTCTGCAGCGGCTGTCACCAGTTCGGGCCGGGAGGGGCCGCCCCCAACGGCAAGCCCCTCGAAAACACCTACGTGGAGTGGTCGGAGAGCCGGTACGCGGCGGAGGGCATCGCCTGCCAGACCTGCCACATGCCGGACCGCAGGCACCTGTGGCGCGGAATTCACGATCCCGACATGGTCCGTTCCGGTATCACGGTGAGGTGGGTGCGATCGGACGGTGAAGCCGGACTCCTGATCACGAACACGGGCACGGGGCACCGGTTTCCCACCTATGCCACCCCCGACGTGCGCGTTCGCGTGGAGTTCCTGGACGGGGAGGGACAGCCCGTCGACGGCAGCTCGGTCGAGCACTCCATAGCTCGCCGCATCGCGTTCCAGGCGGGGGCCTGGGTCGAGCTTTCCGATACACGCCTGGCGCCTGACAGCAGCGTTCGCGTGACAGCCCCGGCGCCATCCGGTGCCGCGAGCGCGCGGGCCACGATCACGGTCCGGCCGGACGCCTTCTACCTCGACGTCTTCGCGACCCTGTTGTCGGGGACGGTGAGCGATACGTCGGAAGTCCTGCTTTCGGAGGCGCAGCGACGGGCGGAGCAGAGCCCGTTCCTCGTATTCGACGAAACGGTGCCGCTGACTCCCTGACGTTCAGGCAGGCAGCTCCACGACGAACGTGCTCCCGCTTCCCTTGCCCTCCGATTCGGCCCAGATGCGTCCCCCGTGCATCTCCGCGATTCGGCGCGCCAGCGCGAGGCCCACGCCGGTGCCGGGACCGCGCGGGTCCAGACGCCGGAACACGTCGAACACTCGTTCCAGGTCCGCGGGCTTGATTCCGACGCCGTTGTCGCGCACGTAGATCATGTGCTTGCCACGGCGGGTCTCCGTGCCGATCTCGAGTCGCGGTGACGGCTGGTCGCCCATGTAGACCACCGCGTTCTCGACCAGGATCCGCAGGAGCTGGAGAAGGCGAATTCGGTCGCCGAACACTCGGGGGAGATCTCCTATCTCGACCTGAACGTCCCTCGCCTGAATGCGCCCGCCGCACAGGTCTACGGCCTCCACGGCCAACTCGCCCAGGTACACGGTCTCCAGGGTCTCGGGTAGATGCCCGATTCGCGCCAGCTCGTCCAGGCGCTCGAGCATGTCCCTGAGGTGAAGCACGGCGCGCTGGGCACGCTGGACATCGGCGTCGAGACCGGGATCGCTGTCGTCCAGGCGAGAGTCCAGGCGCTGCAGCCCGGCGGCCACTGCGGCCAGCGGGTCCTCGAGCTCCTGTGACACCGAAGCGGCCATTCGCTCCAGCTCCTCGTTCGTCGCCTCGAGCTCTGAGATGAGACGGGCACGGTCGAGTTCGGCCTGCCGCCTGGCCGTGACGTCGCGCACTCCGCCCACGGCTCGGATCGCTCCGTTGCCCGATTCCAGCGGACGGGCGTAGTCCCGAACCCAACGGACCTCGCCGCTGCGCGTTACGACCCGGTACTCGGCGGTGTCCGTGCGGCCTTTGAGCAGCGCGGCCATGTGAGCCCTGAGCCGCCCGGCATCGTCCTCGTGCACCAGATCGAGCCAGCCGAGCCGGGGATCCATCTCGGAGGGCCGAAATCCGACGACCCGGGCCGGGTCCATGTTCGACCACAGCAGCTCGGGTTGTCCGTCCGGCAGGATGCGGAGCGAATAGGCCCAGTCGGCCACGACCTCGGCGATCGCCCTGTATCGCTCCTCCTGGGCGCGTAGCTCCTCGATCGTCGCGTCGGAATCGCGTCCCGCGACATTCGGATCTAGAGGTTCGGTTCTGTGTGCGGCTGGCTGGCTCATGGCACGATACCGGCGTCGGAGCTCCTGATAGGACGCGGGCTCCGGGGGGAAGAGCCATCGTGCGTCCTTCCTTGCACCGGACGAGCAAGATTGAAACCGAAATGCCTGGATTGGGTCTCCGGAGCCGCTCTCGTGTGGGCGAAACCGATCGCAACTCACGGCCACGCGCGGTCGCCGCAGTACTAACCTGCTCTTGCGATGAGAGTTACGGCTGTAGTCGGGGGGTGTGAGAAGCGATGGCCCACTGCATCCAGGGCGGGGACGAGCGCGGCTGTCGAACGCCGTGCGCTTCCTCACGGCGGCGCGCTCCATCGTCATTTTGGCCCAAAAACGGACAACGCATCGCCCGGGAGGTGTCCCGACCCGCTTGTGGGATGGGGGACCCGGGACTACGGTCCGACGCATGTCCCAGCGATCGCTCCGGAGGCGGCACGTCTGGCCGATGCTCGTGCTGGCTCTTCTCGGACCACCCGTCGTTCCGGCCGGGCTCTGCGCCCAGGAGGAAGTCCTCCTCGAGCTCCTGGGCACGGCCGGAGAGTGGCTGCGCTACGTCCATCGAAACGATCTCGTGGTGGAGCTGCCGGACGACCTCGGCGGGCCGGCGGTCACCCGCACCTCGATTCGTCTGCTGCACCGGGTCGTAGATGCGTCCCCCGAGAGCATCGATTACCTGACGACTCTGGAAGAGGTGACGCTCGAGGTTCAACCTCCACCGCCTGAGCTCCCCGATCTCCGGGGAATGCAGGGGCTGGCGTTCTCGCACACTTCGGATCGATCGGGTCGCACTCTCGGTCTGCGTCTGCCCGGGCAGGACGTGGAGGCTGGTCCCGGATTGATGGAGCAGGTGGAGAACTGGCTTGGCCAGCTCGGCTTTCCGTTGCTTCCCGATCGAGCCGTGTCGGTCGGGGAGGCCTGGACGGAGACGGTGCGCGTCCCCGCCATGGCGCTCGGGCTCGTCGTCGATTACGACGTCGTGCAGACGAGATCCGTGCGGCTCAAGGAGATCAGGTCCACCCGGAGATCCCGGGTCGCGTTCCTCGAAGTCGTCACTTCCTGGGAGCCGGCTCCTGAACCCGGCGGCGCGGGCGGCGGGGTCGTTTCACTTCGGGGCACGGCCGAGCAGATCGTTCGCTTCGACATCCCTGGAGGCCGGTTCCTCGGGAGCACGGGCTCCAGCGACCTGGAGATCGTGCTCACGCCGGCCGGCGCGGCCCAGTACGTGGCCGTTCGTGCCCAAGGCCGGCAGCTCACGGGTCTGTCGGCGTCCAGCGACGACTGACCGGGTACGCCTCAGGGAATGAGGCGGCCCCTCAGCTCGAGAAGCCGCTCCCCGCGTAGCGCCGCCGCTTCCGCATCCTCGGGCCTGCTCAGCTGATCGAGGGCCGCGGCCAGCGCTATGTGCGCGATGTAGTACTGCGCCGGGATGCTCGCGCGCGTGGACGGCTCGGGCCACAGGTCCCACTCGAGCAGGTAGTCCAGCCGGAAGACGTCCCAGAGCAGCTGTTCCGTTCGCGCGACGTCGATCCACCGGATGATGAACTGCGGATCCAGCTGGACGATGTTGTCCGTTGGCTCGATGTTCTCGCCCAGCTTGTGGGCCAGGCCGTGGCGAATCAGGTGCGGTCCCAGGTTCCACTGCTCGTACACGGGCGGAGCCGTGGCCGCGAAGTAGATCGGCCGGTCCCCGAGGGACTCCTGCACGATGAACCAGACCATGAAGTCCGGGTGCATCAGGAAGGTCTCGCGGTCGAACTGCACCGTGACGTCCGGGGTGAACTGAACGGTCGTGCCCGCCGGAATCGGCTGGTAGAGCGGCAGCGAGTCGACGCGGGCATCCGACAGCGAGTGGATCGCGCGCGTGGGCGGCTGCACCTCCATGTCCCGATAGAGTTCGATCGCGTTCTCGCTGTCGAAAGGCCTCTGGCACACTACCACGCTGGGCGTCGCCAGCGGGTCCACGCCCTCGGGACACGGTTTGGTCAGCTCCCGAAGCTGCTTGGGATACCACTTCGTGCCCAGGTACGAGTGCACGATGACCGTGACGTCCCGGCGGATTCCCTCCACCTCCTGCAGGTACCAGAGCGGAAACGTGTCGTTGTCGCCGTTGGTGAACACGATTCCGTACGGTTCGACGGACTGGAGCACGTTCCAGGCCCAGTCACGCGCGGAATGGTCACCGCGCCGATCCGCCAGGGCGAAGTTGAAGATCAGCGGCACGAACGCGATGCCGAGGAGTGGCGAAGCCAGGCGCAGGCCGCGCGTGTCGTCCCCCGGCGTCGCCATGCGGTCCCCGATCCATTTCCAGACCGTGGCGATCCCCATGCCAGCGTACAGGCCCCAGATGTTGAAGCTGAAGACGTAGAAATAGTCGCGCTCGCGCACCTCTCGCCGGTCCAGCGGGACCTCGGCGTACGTACTGTATCCGTACTTGAAATTGAGGTAGAAGATCAGCAGCACCGTGATGGTCGCGAGGAACGTGGCGAAGTACACGAAGCTGTCCAGGTCGCCGCGCGCGTGACGCACGAGGCCGACGATGCCGAACGCGAGGAACAGCATCGTCGCCAGACCGCGAAGACCGATCGGGAGAGTGCGGGCCCACTGCCAGTCGAAGTACTGCCAGAACATCGCGAACTGGGCGCCTCGCGGGGATTGCTCCTCGGCCCAGGGCGGCTTCTGGTACTGCTCCCGCGCGATCGACGCGGCGAGTTTCTCGCACTTGACGGCCAGCTTCTTCTCCCCGAAACCCGTCTCGTACTGCTTCGGTATCACGGCGTCGATGATCCGGTTCTGGCGCTCCCCATCGTCCGTGAGAACGACGCACTCCGGATCCGCTTCATCGATGATCGGGTTCAGCGCCGACCGAATGGGCACGAACAGCAGCTGCACGGAGAATCCGACCAGCAAGAACACGGTCCCCGCCACGGCGACCCGCGGCGAAAGAACTGCGGCCACGAGCGAGATCGCCCCCGCATAGAGCCAGATGCTCGGGAGCGGCCAGCCCACGCCCTGGAGCGCCGCGCCGAGCACGACGCCGGCGACCAGGCCGCCGGCCACGATCGCCAGCGCTTTCCAGCTCAGCAGCCGACCGTGGTTGTGCCACAGCACGAAAACAGCGAGCGCAGGAAGAGGGAGAAGCGACATCTGGTGATTGGTCGCGCCCAGGCCCAGCAGGAAAGCGATCAGCACGATGATGCGGTCGCCGCGGTAAGTGTCGCTGTGGTCCTCCCACAGCATCGCCAGGTACGAGATCGCGGCCACGAACAGCAGCGAGACCGTGTAGACCTTCTCGTTCACATTGGACTGCGCCCAGACCGTGTACGCGGTTCCGCCGACCAGCACGGCGCAGAACGCCGCCATCAGGGCCACGGCCCGGTTTTCCGTGAAGTGGGCCCAGATCCGCATTACCGCCAGGAACCAGAACACCGCTGCCCCGGCGGAGACCGTGGCACTGAGAAGATTGATGCGCATGGCCACTTCGAGACCCGTCCAGGCGGTGAGCAACAGCCAGGCCTTCCCGACGATCACGAAGAGCGGATTCCCCGGGGGATGCGGCACGCCAAGGATGTGGGCGGTCGTGATGTACTCGGAGGTGTCCCAGAACGCGGTCGTGGGCCCCAGTGTGATCACGTACAGAAGCCAGATCGCGAAACCCGACAGGGCGGCCCATGCCCAGACGGGGAGCGCGCCGACCTTCTCTCTTTCGATACCTATCATCCGGATGCCGGGGTGTCCGTTTCGTGACGACGCCGGCCGATCAAGGGTGCCTCGAAGGCCGGCTGGAGTCTGAGTTTCAGGGGCGGGAAGCTAACCTGACGGGCCTTCAGGGCCAAACTCGGGCGGAGACCACGTGGACCCCCCCGTCCCGCACATCGACCGCTCCGAGGTCGATCAGTCGGGTGCCGCCACCGTCCGTTTCGACTTCCAGGGTCAGCGGGTGGTTGCCCGGCGGCAGCCGGAGTCGCACGACCGACAGCTCATCGGGCAGCAGGTGCCATGACCGCGTGTCGGCCCGCTCGAACATGGCCGCCGCCGCATTGGCGGTGAGAAAGGCGATGTCGCCCAGCAGCTCGTTCTTCTTGTCCAGCTCCTTCTCGATTCCTCGCGCCAGCTCGTATTTCAGCGCCGTGCGGGCCACCATCTTGATCAGGATCGTCCCGAGCTGGTCTTCGAATTCCTCACGCACGGCCCGCGAGACCGAGCCCCGCATGGCGGGCCTGCCGAACGTGGGCGTGAGCTCCGGCGGTCCTGAACCAGATTCGTCGGTCACGGACGCCACCCGACCGTCGAGTCCCTCGGAATCGGCAATCGAAGCGGTAGGCACGGAGTCGAGCACCGCCATCTGCAGCGGACCCGCGTCGGCGGCGATCGCCAACCCTGCTACCCGGAGGTCGGTCGGCAGGCCCGAGCCCACCATCTCCGGCCATGCGACTCGCATCAGGAAAAGGTTGGTTCCCGAGTTGCCGGATTTCTTGTCGGACCGGCTCGCGCCCGGCACGACGCATTTTCCGCCGGATGAGCCGCGCCAGTTGGTGCCGGACTCGGCCAGGATCTCGGAGAAGTCGTAGCGTGCCTGGAAGGCGCGGGAGGCGACACACGCAGCGGCCGCGAAGCGCACGTTCTCGTTCGGATCATGGAGTGCATCCGCTTCGACGGGGAAGATCGGGATGCTGCGCGAGCGCTCCACACGATGGGCCACGAAGCCCTTTTCCAGAAGGACCACCACGTCTCCGCCTGGCTCCAGGGGCAGAGCGGAAGGCCTGAGCAGAGAGTCCGGCAGGACATCGGAGCCCAGGCTGTCCGGAGCCGGAAGCCCCGGCGGCCCGATCGGCTCCTCGAGAACGACCGGCGATCCGTCTTCGGGGACCTCGGGCAGGTCCAGCTCGGCCGTCTGCTCCAGGCTGTCGGCGGCGGCAGAGAGCCCGCCGTTGTCAGCGCGAGCGGCCAGGATCGAGTCGGCGACGGTGTCGATGGTACGCACCGGTTTCGGGGGCTC
>JAMJQR010000163.1 GCA_023554335.1 Candidatus Benthicola marisminoris | reverse complement strand
GCCCCAGCCACCAGTCGGGAAGCGGATTGTCATATTCCTCGATCCCGTCGCTCTCGTCGGCGTGGCCGAGGATCCGGTTCGTCTCCTTGCTCACCTGTCGACTCCCTCTTCGAAGGGCAGCAAAGCCGCGTCCTCGAACTTCTGCCGGTTGCGGGGCGTGTATGCGTACCACACCCAGGCGAAGAACGCGACCATGAACAGAAGGGTCAGAATAGTGGCCATCCCACCCATTCCAATGGACTCCGAGGCCTGCTGAATGACCGGGTTCATCAGTACTCCACTCCCTGCTTCTCAAGCGCTGCTCGACCGTCCACGCCCAGACGCTGCAGGTACGCGATCACGGCGATGATCGCCCGGTCAGGCTCCGACTCGATGCCGGATTCTGCGAGCCGTCCCACGATCGCTCCGCCCTGCGCGGCGAGACTCTCGTCCACCCCCGCTATATCCGCGTCGGAGTACGGTGTTCCCGTCTTGCGGAGCGCCACCATCGACGCTCGCACATCGTCCGCATCAATGCGGTCGGTGATGAGCCATGGATACGGCGGCATGACGCTTCCCGGCGTGGTGCTGCGCGGGTCGCGCATGTGCTCGTAGTGCCACGCGTCCGGGTACTTGCCTCCGACCCGGTGCAGGTCCGGGCCGATCCTGCGCGAGCCCAGCTGGAACGGACGGTCATACTGGTACTCCCACGCCCTCGACCACGGACCGTACCTGAGAATCTCCGCCCGCATCGGGCGCACCCACTGCGAGTGGCACAGGTAACAGCCCTCGGACACGTAGATATCCCGGCCCGCCACCTCGAGCGCCGTGTACGGCGTCACGTCCGGCGAAACCTCCGTACCGGCCGGCGTGAACATGGGGACGATCTCCACGATACCCCCGATGAGGATCGCGATCGTCGCCCACACGGCGAAGTTGAGGATGTTGGCCTCGAAAAACCGTCGGTGGAACTGTCCGTACTTCTTCTCGGACCCGTGCGTCTTCTTTTCGTCTGCCATCGGTCCCTCGCGATCAGGTAGCCGGGACGGGCGCCGCAGCGTCCGCCGAGACCGACTCCGGTCCCCGGATGGTCTTCCAGAAGTTGTAGACGGCCATCAGGGCGCCTACGAAGTAGAGCGTTCCGCCCACCAGCCGCAGCCAGTAGAAGGGCTCGAGGCGGTGCACGATGTCGATGAAGATCGGGTTGGCGAGCAGCCCGCCGTCGCCCACCGCGCGCCACTGCAGGCCTTCCATGAGTCCGGCCGCCCACATCGATACCGTGTAGAGCACGATCCCGATCGTGGCGAGCCAGAAGTGCTGCGTGGCCATCGCCGGCCTGGCGAGCGGCTTGTTCCACAGCCTGGGCACCAGCCAGTAGAGCACCGCGAACGAGAGCATCCCGTTCCAGCCCAGCGCCCCGGAGTGCACGTGCCCCACCACCCAGTTGGTGAAGTGGGCGAGGCCGTTCACGGCGCGAATGGACATCATCGGCCCTTCGAACGTGCTCATCCCGTAGAAGCTCACTCCCACGACCATGAACTTGAGCACCGGGTCCGTGCGCAGCCGGTGCCAGGCGCCGCGCAGCGTGAGGAGGCCGTTCAGCATCCCGCCCCAGGATGGCGCGAGCAGCATGATGCTGAACACCATGCCCAGTGTCTGTGCCCAGTCCGGGAGGCCGGAGTAGAGCAGGTGGTGCGGCCCGGCCCAGATGTACAGGAAGATCAGCCCCCAGAAGTGCACGATCGAGAGGCGGTAACTGTAGATCGGCCTCTCGGCCGCCTTGGGCAGGAAGTAGTACATCAGCCCGAGGAACGGCGTCGTGAGGAAGAAGCCCACCGCGTTGTGTCCGTACCACCACTGGACCAGCGCGTCGGTCATCCCCGAATACAGAGGATAGGAGCGCAGGAACGTGGCCGGCATCGCCAGATTGTTGACGATGTGCAGGACCGCGATCGTGATCACGAACGACATGTAGAACCAGATCGCGACGTAGATGTGCTTGACCTTCCGAGTGGCGATCGTGCCGAAAAAGTTGATCGCGAACGCGACCCATACCAGCGTGATCGCGATGTCGATTGGCCAGATCAGCTCCGCGTACTCTCTCGACTGGGTGAGCCCGAGGGGGAACGTCACGGCCGCGGACACGATGATCAGCTGCCAGCCCCAGAAGTGGATCTTGGACAGCGTGTCGCTCCACATGCGCGTCTTCAGCAGACGCTGCATCGAATAGTAGATCCCCGTGAAGCAGATGTTGCCGCCGAACGCGAAGATCACCGCGTTGGTGTGGAGCGGCCTGAGCCGGCCGAACGTGGTCCAGGGAAGGCCGAGATTCGCGGGCCACCACGCCAGCTGCAGCGCGATGATCACGCCGACGAGCATTCCCACGGCTGCCCAGAGGATCGTCGCGATCGCGAACTTCTTGACGATGTCATCGTCGTAGATCGCGGCGGGCACACCGGTACCCGCGGAAGCGGATTTTTCCATGTGAAACCCCGGAGATGTGTCTGGTTGAGACCGTCGAGCCAAGGGGATATCCTACGAGGCGCGGCGCGGCCGGTAAAGTAGTACGAACGTACCATTTGACGGCCAGGCGGGGCGGGAATGGAGACGAGAGGATGATCGAGCTGATCGCGGGGGCCGGCATCGCGGGTCTCATCGGGAGCATCCACTGCATCGGCATGTGCGGCTCGTTTGCGGTCGCGTGTGGAGGGACGGCGCGAGAGTCGTTCTTCTGGCACGCCGGGCGGCTGACCACGTACATGGTGCTGGGCGCTCTGGCGGGGGCCTTCGGAGGCTCGATTCCAGGTCCCGGCTGGGTGGCCGGCGGGCTATCGACGGTTCTCATCGTGTACTTCGCAGCGGTGCTGGCCGGCCTGGCCCCGGAGCCGAAGATCGGGATCCCGGGGGTGCAGCGAGCGGCAAGCAAGCTCATCTCCAGGCCGGAGGCCGGGGCCCGGTATCTGTTCGGCCTGGTGAACGGACTTCTACCCTGCGGCCTCGTGTACGCGACCCTCGCCGTCCCCATAGCGCTGGGCGATCCCGCGGCGGGCGCGGCCGCCATGCTACTGTTCGGGCTCGGCACGGTGCCAGCGCTCGCCACGGTGACTTTCGGACTCAGGAAGATCGCGTTCAAGGACATGAGGGTGCGCCGGCTCCTGGCGCTCGGCGTCCTCGTGGCCGGCCTGTGGTCCATCGGCATGCGCCAGGGAGTCCTCGGATCCGGCCACGGAATGCAGCACGGGATGGAGGGCGCCGACGCGCCGGCGATGGAGCACATGCAGCACGAGATGGCACCGGAGTGAGCAGGTCCGCGTGGAACAGGGCGGTTTCCCTGGCGATCGCCGCTCTTGTCGTGGCGGCGGCAGCTCCGGCCCAGGAGACCACCACCGTCATCGTGGTGCGCCACGCGGAAAAGGTGTCCGAGGAGAGGGACGCCGTGCTCAGCGAAGCAGGCTGGAAGAGAGCGGCTGAGCTTCAGCGGATTACTGAGCAGGCCGGCGTGAAAGCGCTCTTTGCCTCTCAGTTCGCGCGCGCCCAGCTGACCCTCCAACCCATCTCCGAGAACCTCGGGCTCGAAATCCAGGTGCACGATGCGGAAGACTCACGCGGACTCGCGCGCCGGATCCTGGCCGACCACGCGGGCCAGGTCGTAATCGTGTCCGGACACTCAAATACGGTGCCAGAGATCGTTGCCGCGCTGGGAGCCCCGGAACCGACCGCAATCGAGGATTGGGACTACGACGACCTCTTCGTGGTCACGGTCGGGGCGGACGGAAACGCTTCAGCCCTCCACTTGAGCTACACGGAGCACACATTCCAGCCGGAGCCGTCGGGCCTACCGCAGCTCTGAGCCCTCGCGCGTGGAACCGAATTCGGCTTCGCACAGCCGCTTGAACCGGTTCAGCACGTTGCCGGTGACCCGGTTGTGGATCAGCTCCCAGGTCCGGCGCACGGGCCGAATCCCGGAAAGGAATTGCCTGCCGTGTGGATTGAAGCCGACGGCGAAGAAGAGCTGCGTCGGTTCGCCCTCGCCCCGCTCGGCGATGGGTGACCGCGCGAACACCGAGAAGATCCCGATCGGATAGCCGCCGGAGCAGTCCCACAGGAAATAGCGGGCGTTGTCGAGATCCGAGTCCGCCGGAACCCTCCGAACCGTGCG
>JAMJQR010000162.1 GCA_023554335.1 Candidatus Benthicola marisminoris | reverse complement strand
GCGGCTGCTGCCGCCCTCGGACTTCGGTCTCGTGGCGATGGCCTTCGTGTTCACCGGACTCGCGCGAATCCTGTCCAATTTCGGTCTGCCGGCCGCCGTGGTGCAGCGCTCGGAGCTCACACCGGAGCACGTGCGGACGGCGTTCACGATCTCCGGGCTCCTGGGCCTCACGGTTACCGTCGCCCTGTTCGTTCTGTCCCCTCTGGCCACGGTCGTATTTCCCGAGCCGCGTTTGCCGGCCGTGATCCAGGCGCTGGCCCTGACCTTCGTATTCACCGGGCTCGGAAACACCGCCGGCGCGATTCTACGCCGTCAGCTCGATTTCAAGCGCATCTTCTGGGTATCGATCCTCAGCTATGTGCTCGGGTTCGCGGGAACCGCCATACCCATGGCCCTGATGGGATTCGGCGTCTGGAGCCTGGTCGCAGGCTACGTGGCGAGTCCGATCGTAGAGACCGTGCTCCTCCTTACCCTGGTTCGACACCCGGTGCGACCGATGATCGGACGCCGGGAGTCGCGCGAGCTTGCCGGGTACGGAGCGGGCATTTCCCTGTCCGAAGTGCTGAAGTTCGGCGCCCGGAACGGCGACAACCTGGTGATCGGCCGATACCTGGGCGACGGACCGCTCGGGCTGTACACCAAGGCGTACGGGCTGATGCGCATGCCGGCCGAATACCTGGGTGAAGTTCTCAATGCCGTGCTGTTTCCCGCTTTCGCCGAGCTGCAGAAGGAGAGGAAACGGCTGGCCTCCGCCTATCTACGCAGTACCGAACTGGCGGTGCTTCTCTCGGCGCCCCTGATGGCGGGAGTGGTGGTCGCTGCTCCGCACATGATCCTCGGACTCCTCGGTCCAAACTGGGAAGGTTCGATCCTGCCGCTGCAGATCCTCGGACTGGTGGGTGTGCTGTCCACCGGCTACCCGCTGAGCACGAATGTCGCCAATGCGGTGGGGCGCGTGTACGCGGTGTCTCTGCGCACCGGGATCTTCGCGCTCGCGATCGTGGTATTCGGTTTCCTCGCGCTTCCGTGGGGCCTGGCCGGCGTGGCGGTGGCGGTGACGGCTGCGCACCTGGTCATGTACGTCCTGATGTCGGGTCTCGCGCTGCGCAGCCTCGGCATTCCCTGGTCCCGTTTCGGGCGCGCTCATGTTCCGGGTCTGCTGATCGGGGCCGAGGTCGGCCTCGCGGCGATCCTGGGCCGGATCCTGCTCGAGTCGATCGGTCTTCCGCACTTCGTGATTCTCGTCCTCCTCATCCTGGTCTGTGCCGTGGCGACCTACGTTGGGCTGCGTACATTCCCGGTGGGAGTCCGTCCGGATCCGTTGCTCTCCGTGCTGCGGGATAGCCTGCCGCGGCTCCCGAGTTTCGTTCAGCGGATTTTGAACACGATCCTCGAACCCAACGGGCACCGGTGACGTCGAATTCCCAGCGAGTCCTGCAGATCACGGCGCCCGGACCCTACGGAGGTCGGGAGACCGTCGTGGCCGATCTCTCGGCAGCCCTCCACGAATCAGGACACGATGTCGAGGTGCTCGCCGTGCTGGACCGGGGGACCCAAGCCGCGGCTCACCCGTTCGTGCGAACCCTCAGAGACCGTGGAGTCACCGTGCGATCGATCGTCCTTCCACCCCGGGCCTACCGGGAGGAAGCACGGGCCGTGCGGCAGGCGATCCGGGAAGCAAAAGCGACCGTCCTGCACTCTCACGGATACCGTACCGACGTCGTCGGATCCGTCGCGCTTCGAGGCGCCGACTGCCGGTTCGTCTCCACCGCGCACGGATTCACAGGCGGCGGCTGGAAAAACCGCTTGTACGAGAGACTTCAGGCACGGGCCTGGCAGCGGGGCGAGGCGGTGATCGCCGTGTCCGCGCCACTTGTGGAAGCGATCGCACACCGCGGCGTCGATCGCGGGAAGATCCGCCTGATTCCCAACGCATGGCGGGGGGAGGCTCCAGCGATGACCCGGGAAGGGGCTCGTGCCCGGCTCGGGATCGCCGCGGATGCGAAGGTGGTCGGGTGGACCGGCCGGCTCTCCAGCGAGAAAGCACCCGATGTGGCCGTCGAAGCGCTGGCGGGAACGACGGACCCTGAGATCGAGCTCCATTTCGTCGGCGCGGGGCGACTTCGGAGCGAGCTCGAGGCCCGGGCCGACGACTTGGGTCTGACCCACCGGATTCACTGGCACGGGGCGATCGAGGATGCCGCGAGCCTGTTCTCCGCTTTCGATCTCCTCCTTCTCAGCTCCCGGACGGAAGGCACGCCCATGGTACTGTTCGAGGCCATGCAGGCCGGCGTGCCGATCGTCGCGACGCGGGTCGGCGGAGTTCCCGATGTTCTCACCGATTCGGAGGCCCTGCTGGCGCCACCTGATGACACCGCGGCTCTCACCCGGGCTCTCGATGAGAGTTTCGCCGCACCCGTCGAAGCGCGTGAACGGGCTGGGCGCGCCAGCGAGCGGCTTCAGACCCGATATGCGCCGGGGCCATGGGTGGAAGCGCACCTGGATCTCTACCGGGAGATCTGCACGTGACCGCTGTCGCCGTAATACTGGTCCTGCTGCCCCCGGCGCTCTTCGTCTACGCGTACTTCGGCTATCCGCTGATCCTACGAATTCTGTCTGGCGTTCCGGTGGGCAGCGCGGCCGGAAACGGGTCGGATCGTCGAGAGGATAGCGATTGGCCTCCCGTCAGCATCTCGCTGCCCGCCTATAACGAGGAGGCGCGGCTGGCCGGGACGCTGGATGCGCTGCTGGCGCTCGATTATCCGCCGCACCGCCTGGAGATCGTCGTGGTCTCGGATGCCTCGTCGGATCGGACCGACGAGATCGCCTCGGGATACGCCGACCGGGGCGTGCGGCTGCTGCGCCTGCCGGAAAGAGGCGGAAAGGTCGCGGCGGAAAACTATGCTGCCTCCAGGCTGACGCACGGGATCGTGGTCAATACCGACGCGACGATCAGGATCCCGCCGGAAGCCCTGAAGCCGCTGATCAGGGCGTTCGACGATCCCGCCGTAGGCGTCGCTTCGGGCCGGGACGTTAGCGTCGCGTCGGTCGAGGATGAGGCGAACCAGGCAGAGTCAGGCTACGTGGGCTACGAGATGAAGGTCCGCTCGCTCGAGACCGGGGCAGGTGGGATCGTCGGTGCCAGCGGCTGCTTCTACGCGATCCTGCGGGAGCTGCACGAGCCGCCCTTTCCCCCGCACCTCAGCCGGGATTTCGCCAGCTGCCTGAACGCGCGGGAAGCGGGATATCGTTCCGTCTCGGTGGACGAGGCGATCTGCTTCGTTCCGCGGACCGGATCTCTCGAACGGGAGTACCGGCGTAAGGTCCGGACGATGGCTCGGGGCCTCGCGACGTTGTGGTTCAAGCGCTCCCTCTTGAATCCGTTTCGATACGGGCGATTCGCCTGGATGCTGTGGAGTCACAAGCTCGCTCGCTGGCTGGTTCCGCTGATGGTTCCCGTGGCCGTGGCGGCCCTCGCGGGACTGGCCTGGAGTGGATCGCGGCTCGCCGCGGTGCTGCTGGCGCTCTCCGCGGCTGGCACGCTGGCGGGCTTCGCCGCCTGGCGGTGGGCGGAACGGAGCAGCGCGCCCGGGCCGGTCGCCTCGCTCGGCTATGCCTTCGCCGCGAACTTCGCGGGCATCGCCGCATGGTGGCAGTTTCTCGTAAGTGGAAGCCAGGCCGTCTGGGAGCCCACCCGGCGCGCCTGAGCCGCCCTGATCCGCGGAGAGGAGAGCAGTGACGACCGTGTCCCCGGAAGACCGCCCGAAGTTCAGTCCCGAACCGTTCTTCGTGACCGGGTTCCAGCGCTCCGGCACCACTCTCCTGCGGATGATGCTGGACAGCCATCCTGAGGTCGCGATTCCGCTCGATACTACCGGTCTCTGGGCCCGGGCCGAGCGACGGCTGAGCGAATTCGGACCCCTCGAGGAGGATGCGAACCGACGGCGCCTGATCGAGTCACTCCTCGCCGAGGAGAGAATCCGGCTGTGGCAGGTGCCGCTTTCCGTGGACGACGTGATTTCGGCCTCCTCCCGGCCGGGGTACCCGGGTGTGATCGAGGGCTTCCACCTCGCCTATGCTCATTCGAAGGGCAAGAGCCGGTGGGGCGACAAGGACCCGGGCAACATGGTGCGGCTGCCGTCGGTGCTCGGCTGGTTCCCGGATGCGCGTGTCGTTCACATCGTTCGCGACGGCCGTGACGCCTGCCTCTCCCTGCTCAAGCAGTCGTTCGGCGGCGATGATCTGCTGCGTTGCGCCGAGCAGTGGCGAGAGCAGGTCGGATGGGTCCGCCAGATCGGGAGGATTCTCGGGGAAGAGCGCTACCACGAGCTCCGCTACGAGGACCTGGTCGAGGATCCCGAGGCCGTCCTGCGTCCTCTGGCGCGGTTCCTCGACCTCGAATGGAGCCCGGCGATGCTCGAGTATCACCGGCGGGTCGAGGAGTC